>CALIRC010000028.1 GCA_938044295.1 Minisyncoccota bacterium | reverse complement strand
TCACTAATAGCAATGGAAAGTGCTATATTTGCAAACGGTCACTACATTGCCTTGATCGATGGTACAAGGAATGAATTTGGCACCACGCAACTAGAGATTTTCTCCACCATCGACCATGTTTATCGGTTTTGGAGTGATACTTTCCAAGCACACTTCTTCACATCATCTCTTGCAGAGCGAGATTCCGTAATTGCAAATGACCCCAATTGGAGATATGAAGGTGTAACTTATGAAACAGCGCAGAGAAGTCTCGGGGGAACGCCAACTTATCGTTTTTGGAGTCCTATTTACAGGAATCATTTTTATACAACCTCAACCATTGAGCGAGATTCCATAATTGCAAATGACCCCAATTGGACATATGAAGGTGAGGCATTTTCAGTCTACAGCACAAATACTGCAGACATCCTAAATCCTGTTTATCGATTTTATAGTGAAAATTTTCAAGGGCATTTCTACACAGCGTCTCAAAGTGAAAAAGAATACATTCAAGCCAACGATCTCAATTGGCAATACGAAGGTGTAGCCTGGTATGTCAAGTAAAAGTAATGTACTGGAAGTAACAGAGATGGATTCCTTCAAGTATGGGCAAGTGAGGATAGTGGGCCACACCAGTTAGTGATGAATAGAAATAATGATCTCGTTTATACGAGACGATATTACATTGGGAGTGCTGATGGTGCGTATAGACAAGAAATAGAGTATGATGAGGAACTATTTGATCCACTGGATGAACTAGGGGCTACTTTTGTATATGGTGAGGATAAAAATTACCAACAAGAAGTTCTTTCGCCAGATAAAAAAAGTGTTGCACGACTGTTAAAGAAAGAGAACCCTTCTGATCGATTCAGTGTAAGTACGCAAGTAGAAATAACTGATCTCACAAGTAAAAAATCAACAGTGTATGAGATACCTGAAGAAGAAATCGGTAGCTCGTTTGGCATCCTTATAAATAAGTGGAGTCTAGATAGCTCCAAGGTATACATCATGGGAGGGATTTATGAAATTGCTGCTCCAGCAAACTTATGGGAAATTGATGTAAAAAATGAAAAAACAAGGCACTACAAAGGTTTTGAAGGCTTCAGCTTTCCTGTCGATGTCATTGCTCAAAATGGTAAGGCATATACTGTCGACGATGCATATGGCGGTTTGGATACAGTTGCAGATCTAGACAAGTCACGCATATCCCGACTACTAGAAATCGATCTCGCCACAGGCGATACAAAAGTAGTCGATGAAGTCGCAGGAAAAATAACAAATTTTTATGTATCGGACAGTCTGGGTGCGCTGTATACAAAAGAGTATAGCGATGGACAAGTAGTACGTGAGGCGATACGAAGGCTTGATTTTTCTACACAAGAAATATCAACAATTTTTGAAAGTGATGCGGTGGCAAAAGGATATAACGCAGCAATCTCCCTTAACGGTCATAATGATGACAGTACACACATCTTCTATCAAGAAAAGAATGACATTCTTTTTGAAGATATCAAAAGTAAGCAAAAATACAAGATCGGCCTTGCTTCGCAAAACCATTGCGAACAAACAATCCACGGAACAAACTACATCGAAAACATTTATGGCGTCACAGAAAATCCAAAAAAATTTAATAAAGTGCAATAAAAAAAATATGAAAATAATATTAGGAATTTTGTCGGGAATACTCTTACTATGTCTCATTGGTATAGGCATGTTTTTCTTCATGCAAAATCAAAAGAAAAATACCGTCGGAAGCATGATGAAGGACAGGGAATTGGAGGTATGTGTACGGAAAGATATCAATGATGTGGTTGAAAATTTAGAGGGGAGTGTTGAGAGTGCAATAGCAGAGGCTTCCTC
This sequence comes from Minisyncoccota bacterium, assembly GCA_938044295.1. Taxonomy (GTDB): domain Bacteria; phylum Patescibacteriota; class Minisyncoccia; order Moranbacterales; genus JAHDCW01. The sequence continues at coordinate 3,877 of CALIRC010000028.1, read as the reverse complement.
AGATATAAGCGAAGCAACAACCACAGGAGATATCATTACAAATATTACAGAAAATGTTCTCGAACCCTATGATGATCAAAAAGCGCTGTGTACGACAGAGCGAGAGATGGTAGCAGCAGCATTGGTACCCGTGATTGCAAAGATCATTGAGCAAGCAACAAACGAAGCGCGAGAGAAAGCTCAAATTGCTGGAGCAAAAGCAAGTCTTAGTTCAACCGTCCCAGCGGTGATTCTTTGTGTAGATGATCAAAAATACGTGAATGAGCCTGTAGCAGGAAAAAATATTTGCGAAGGTGAGGATGCTCGCGGGACCTGGCCTGATCTCTCTGGATTCAATGCTACATGGGGAGGCTGTGAGATGACAGTCGACAAGGCAAATGGTACATTTGAGTACTGCGCAACACTTCCAGATCAGATTGGTCGCTGCACAATGAGTGGTTGTACATTTAAGTAATCAGAATTGTCTAAGCGAGTAAATTATGCGAGTGTAAAAAAATCCAAAAAGGACTCGCTAGCAATGAATCAATATACAGTCGAAAATGAAGCAGGAGAGATCATACTGCAGTCAAGTAGAGATTTCTGTAAAAAGCATGCTGTATGTAATATCATCCGCATTCCACTTGAATACTTTCCAAAAAATCTTTTAGTAGGAGAGAGGTTTACACATATTTTTCTTAACAACAGGAATCATGTTGTCGGTAAGCAGTACTTACTGATCGCAATACGTCCAAGATCAGGTATGGAGCCAGTATTGATAGAAAAGCTTGCTCATTGTGTTCGCTGCATAGAATACGAAAGTGATGTATGTGTAGACACTCTAAATGACTTCCAGTACGCACCTCGTCACCTCGATTCACAAGAAAAGATGAGAAAATGGATAGAAATGCGGTATTTGCATCGAAACCCACAAAAAACTCTGGAGCAATTACTTGCTTACAAAGGAGGTGTAGCAAAAATTCTACTTGAAAAGTATGGGTAAGCATATGAGCAGCAGTACAGATGCACTGCTGCTTTTCTTTAAGCAAATTTTGGAAGGCAATTTCTTTGTAGTACAATATATTTATATAATAAATAGATACAAATTATGCAACAGAAAAATCCAATAGGTTGGGTAGAGATCCCAGTAAGTGATATGGATCGTGCAGAGAAGTTTTACAATAATTTTTTTGGCTTTACGTGTAAACGCCAAGAAGAAGCTGAGGGTATGCTCATGAGTTTTTTGCCGATGGGTGAGGGGTATGGAGCGACTGGGGCCCTAGTGATGGGTGAAGGATACAATCCGACACACGAAGGAGCAAAGGTGTATTTCAATGCCCCAGAAGATAGCATCGAAAAAGCAGTTTCAAAGGCAAAAGATTTAGAGATAAAAATACTAATGCCATACATGGATATCGGCGAATTTGGTCACATGGCGATCATCGAAGATTCTGAAGGTAACATGATCGCACTGCATTCAGAGAATAAATAGAGCGCTAAAAACTAATATCAATGACTACAGCATGAATATGCTACACTAAAGTTGTAAGCAACCAATTAAAGCAAGAAGGATATGAATTTTGAAGGAGTAATCAAACAATATATTTCACAAGTTGTCGCACAAAAAATCGCGCAGAAACTCGGACTTTCACAACAGGCTGTGCAGTCAGCACTAGACCAAGCAATAACGGCACTCGTCGGTGCAATGCGCGGCAATGCGGGCAATGCGCCACAAATGACGCAGCCCCTTTACGAAGCAATAACTGCAGACCATGATGGGAGTATATTTGAACATATCGAAGAACTTGTGGCACATCCCCAGGAGAGCAAAGGGGCAAAGATTATCGAACACATCATGGGTACACGCACAGACCAGATAGAGTCAGAGCTTGCCCAAAAAGAAGGTATTGACAAAGGGTCAGTAAAAAATATTTTCGAAATCGTTGCTCCACTCGCTATGGGCGCACTCGGCAAAGAGCAAAAAGAAAAAAACATCACACTGGAGCAGTTTGAAAAAGCATTGCACTAGTATCGTCAGTACAATTGCAAATAGAGGGGAATGCAGCATTCACTCTATTTTTTGTAATGAAAAAAACACACGAAGTCTACAATAGAACATGATTAAGAGATTGTACGAGAAATGAGATTGAGAATAAAAACTATAGAGCAGTCAAATGTATGATGCAAAAAAACTCCTCAAGAAACATTTTGGGTACGATACATTTCGTCCGCTTCAAAAGAAAGTAATAGACCATTTCGTGTCTGGACAGGATTGTCTTGTAGTCATGCCTACAGGAGGTGGAAAATCACTCCTTTTTCAGTTACCTGCACTTCTCAGAGATGGGACAACAATCGTCGTATCGCCACTGATTTCACTTATGAAGGATCAGGTCGATGCACTGACAGCAAATGGGATTTCAGCAACAATGCTGAATTCATCGATTGATATGCAAGAGCTTCATAATCGTGAAAAAAAAGCACTCGAAGGAAGCTACAAGCTCATCTATATAGCTCCAGAACGTCTCGGGAGTCCACACGTACAAAAATGGCTTGCAAAGATGAAATTAGCTGCGCTTGCAGTCGATGAGGCGCATTGTATCTCGCAATGGGGCCATGATTTTCGTCCCGATTATCGCAACCTGAAACATTTCCGAAAAAATTTCCCAGAAATTCCGATAATTGCACTCACAGCATCAGCAACAAAAAATGTACAAATAGATATCGTACGAGAACTGGAATTTTCAAAACACAAAACATTTATCTCAGGATTTTATAGGGAAAATCTCCACATCTCAGTAATATCAAAGACAAAAGCAAATCAAAAAATACTTAACCTCATCCAAAAATACTGCGGAGAGTCTGTCATAATATATTGCTTCTCACGTAAAGAAACAGAAGAGCTATCACTTTTTTTACAAAATAAAGGACTGAAATCCGGTGTATATCACGCAGGACTCTTACCAGAAGAGCGACATGATGTTCAAGAAAAGTTTGTGCGCGACGAGATAGCAGTTGTGGTAGCGACAGTAGCTTTCGGCATGGGTATTGACAAACCAGATGTGCGTCTTGTCATTCACAAAACATTTCCAAAAACAATAGAGGGGTATTATCAAGAAATTGGTCGTGCAGGACGTGATGGACTTGATGCAGAAGTGGTGATGCTCTACAGTGCTGGAGATAAAATGAAGCTTGATTACTTTTTACAGCAAATGGAAGATGTGCACAGGCGCACAAGTGAAGAAAAGAAAATACAGGAGGTTATGGACTATGCAAGTGCACGAGTTTGTAGGTGGCAATATTTGACAACGTACTTTGGACAGACTGGGATAGAGGCATGCGCGCAGTGTGATGTATGTAGAAGCGCTAGAGACATGGAGGACGCAACAGAAATCACTCAGAAAATTCTCTCAGCAGTAATCAAAACCGGCAATACTTTCGGAAAAGGACATATCGTAAAAGTACTCCGGGGATCCAGAGATAAGGCTGTTCTCAGTAGAGACCATCACAAATTAAGTGTCTGGGGTATCGCAAAGGAGTATACAACACAGGATCTTATGGAGTATATGGCGCAGCTCATTGCTAAGGGATTTCTTGTACGAGCAAGCAATGAATACGAAACATACAAAGTTGGCAAAAAAGGTGCACAATTCCTCAATGAAAAGCAAAAAATTGACTTGCCAAAGATGGAAAAAGAAGAAAAAATCGTCATGCACGTACAAGAGCAGTATGATGAAAAACTCTTCCAGATTCTCAGAGGTCTCCGTAAGAAAATCGCCGATGATGCACATGTGCCCGCATTCGTCGTATTTGGCGATGTGTCATTGCGAGCAATGGCAAGAAACTTTCCAGAATCACTTGATGCATTTGCTAGGGTGCCTGGCGTCGGTACCAAGAAACTAAA
>CALIRC010000027.1 GCA_938044295.1 Minisyncoccota bacterium | reverse complement strand
AGTTAGACAGTTCCTGCGTTTAAACTTCTTGTCACAAATGCCACATGTGAAGTTTCTTCTTTTTGTATGGGTCTCAAAGTGCCTGTCTAGCCTGCTACGGAAGAAGAATTGAGCTCCACACTTTTTACACTCGTAATTGGCATCCTTGTGCTCATACTTATGCTGTTTGTAAGTGTGCAGTAGCCTGAACACTTTTAGGCATCTCGGGCATTGGTATCTCCTGGCTTTGTGCACAGTGAGATGGTGATACGTGAGTAATTTGCGAGTGGCCGATCTATGGTTGCAGCTTGGTTTTGGGCACTTGAAGCTACGCCTCTTGTTCATAAAGATGGTCCCTATTACATGTGGGGTTGGGCTTATCTCACTCAGACCCGTCATCCTCCGCTTTGGCTTGGGGTTCTTGCGCTCCCGTTTCTTCGCTGTGGGATTGGGCATTGGTGGATTCACTGTAGGTGGTTTAGGCCTCTTGGGGACTAGGGGTGACATAGCTCTGCGTGGTGCTGTTGCGTAGATGACAGTGTCTTGACTGCTATCTGTTTCACGGCCAGGTGATTTTATAGGCAGCAGAGGAGCTGGATCGTTGGTCGGGTTGGTGTCACCGTCCAGAGTTTGGTCTCCGGTGTCAGCGTCGAGTGCTTGCTCATTTACCGGGTCGTTGTTACCGTCCAGTGTTTGGTCTCCGGTGTTAGCGTCCAGTGCTGTGTCAGCGTCCAGTTGGTCCGTGCCTTCTGGAGCCTTACCAAGTGCAGCTGGTGGTGCTTTCTTTGAGTTTGCCGCGCTTGTAGATGCGACGTCTTGGTCAGTCGGTTTGGTAGTGATCTTGTTTTGATTTTGTGGCCAGTCTGAGTCACGCAGTCGTCGTAGTTTTACTTCGCAGTGTTTCAGCTGTAAACTTGAGATATATTCCAGGGAACAATCGTGCGGTTTGTATTGATCTATTTCCTTTAACTCACTGTACAGGGAGTCCCCCCTGTAACATAGATGTACATCACCGCGGTTTATCATGACGTCGTGATCATCTTTGCTGGAGTGTAGATTGAGTGTAGTCCAGCAGCCACCAAGATAGTCTACAGACGCGTGTATTTGGAGAAGTTCACAGATTGCCATAATTGCTAGTTCGTCTCCCTTTTTCTCCGGAACTTTCATTTCGGCTAACCATGTTTTCAAGTCAATGTTTTTTTGTTTTAAAAATTCACATGCGATGGACTCGAAATGATCCTCGTTCTCCTCGACAAACACACACATATCGTTTCTAAGCACTAGAGGGGTAATTCCCCTATCATTTCCGAAAATGTAAAAGATATTGTTCGCTATTTGGCGAGGCGTGGACAAAGTAGACTCAACGGTGAGCATATGAGTATCACTACAGTTTAGTGTTTTACGTGCTTCATAGTCAACTGCCCCAGACTCGGGAATTTTGTTTACCTGGTTTGTGTAGCCCCAGCGGGCTGCAAAGTTTCTTTTTTCGGCCATTTTGGTGGTTTCTCTCAGCGAAAGTAGGTTTACATTCATGGTTTACTCGGTATTGCGATGTGGTAAAAGATTGCATAGAAAGGACGATGAACATAGGTGATTTGTGATGGCATAAAGATTTGCATGGTACAGAAGAGTCATTTTATCGCAGTACTTGGTTCCTGCTTTGTATCCAATATAGAAATGTTAGTTTTTTAGCAGTGTATAAGGTCGCTGTGTAAGTGTGTCTCCGTCTAGTATATTCGTTTGTGTCACCGTCTAGTAATTCATGTGTGTCACCGTCTAGTGTCTCTTTCGTTGTATCTAGTGTATCCGTCCAGTTCATTTCGAGAATTCAGCAAGCATTTTATACCTATAGAATCTGAAATTTCTTTCAAACATGTCCGCATTAGTGGTGCTTTTGAGGATGGCGGGGGTATCATTGTATGACTTTATTGCTTGGTGGAGAAAGCTATTTCGGAATCTTGCCCCTTCCTCTTTATCTAGATTCGGAATATGCTTATATCTGGTATTGTACCCATGACTTTTTTCATTTTTATCTGTGAATAATTTCCGGATGGGCAAGGGTAGTATTTTAGAGCATACATTGTGTCCGATTTTAATCATTTCTGATTTTAGACAGATTTCAAGAGGAAAGATTTTCAATTCTTTGAATAGTGGATTGCTATGGCTGTTATATTTAGCCCGAAGTATGATCCTAACAGCATCCTTCTGGAATTTGTATAATTTATTTCTTTGTGATTCATTGATCATTGATCCCCATATCGGTAGTCCATATCTAATATGGCTATATATGTGGGCAAAATATACATTTCGTTTGCAGTTTGTATTTAAGAAATTTCTACTGAGCTTCAGGAGATTCATATTTAATAGAAGCTTATCACAGAGCTTTGTATAGTGGATGTTCCATTTTAATTCATCATCCAGATGGATACCCAAAAATTTGACGGTATGTGACCACTCGAGCTCTGTGTTATTGAGTAGTAGGCGCTCATTTGTTTCTATCCAAAATTTCAACGCAACCGTTTTATTAACATTTAAGGATAGTTTGTTAGCCTTGAACCAAATTGCAAGTAACGTTAGGTCATGGTTCATCATTGCTGCTAGTAACTTGGGATTTTTGCTCGATGCATAGATGGTGGTATCGTCCGCGAAAAGTATTAGTTCTGTGTATTCAGGAATAAGTTGGATATCATTACAAAAAATGATGAACAACAGGGGACCAAGGCAGCTTCCCTGGGCAGTACCATAGCTTATATCAAACGTGTCCGATTTAATTATGCTATTTTCCACGTTGAGTTTCACTCTAAGGTTTCTCTTTGTTAGATAACTTTTAAACCAGTCATTTGCAATTCCTCGTATGCCATATTTTCCCATTTTTCTTAATAGGATGTCATGATCAAGGGTATCAAAGGCTTTACTTAAATCCAGAAAAACTGACATAGTGCCATTTCCCTCTGCTTTACGTTGTATAATTTTACCTACTAGTTCCATGATTGCCTGCTCACAATTTCTAGCTTTCCTAAAGCCATATTGACTGTTGTATAGGATCTGATTTTGGTCAAGAAAGCAAGACAATCTATTATGCATAACCTTCTCTAGAACCTTGGATGTAGTTGTGAGTAGTGAGACAGGTCTGTAATTTGTGGTCAAGTATTTTTCTTTACTTTTGTACAGAGGTACAACTTCGGCCAGTTTCATTTGTTGTGGGAATTCTCCATCAATGATGGATCTATTAAAAATACGTTCTAGAGGGTATGTAATACTATTACCGATCCCTTTCAGAAGTATGTTTGAAATATTGTCATGTCCGGAACTTGATTTGGATGGGAGTGAGCTGATTATTTTTTGAATTTCAGCTTGTGTGGTCAATGTGACAAACATGCTTTTTTCCACTCGTGGTATTCTATTCAGATACTCATTTATTGATACATCCGGGCAAGTTATCTTTCTGGCTAATTTTTCACCAGTTGTGGCGAAGAAATTTCCAAATTCATTTGCTATACCCTTTGGTTCTCTTATTTCCCCAGAGGGACCAGAGATCATTTCAATTACACTTGTTTTATCAGTGGTTTTTCTGATGACACTATTTATAACATTCCACAATTTTTTTACATTCGTTTTGTACTCAGTACACTTCATACTATAGTGGTCTATTTTTGCATGCCTTTTTATTCTATTGAGAACATTTCGGTACTCCTTATATTCTTGCCCTTTTTTATCATCTTTTGTCTTCAAAAATGCCATATATAGCTTATCCCTTTTTGCATTCGCCCTTATAATTCCCCCACTTAGCCAAGGTTCGCTAAATACTTTTTTTCCGCTTATTCTTACAGTTTTCTCTGTTGTATAGTGGTCAATTGTATCGCTAAGTACCTGAACAAATTTATCATACATTACGTTTACGTTCGGATTTGTGTCACCGTCCAGTAGTAAATCCCAATCGATGGCTTTCAATCCATCTCTTATTTTGGGTATACTCTCTTTGTTTACTTTTCTTGAGGTGAAGGCAATGCTCTCATTTTTACATCTTTTATTTTTCAAGGTGCTGGTTATTAGCGGAAGGTGGTCTGATATATCAGAGATGATAAGGCCTGATCGGAAATCCCTTTGCAGCTTGCTTGATAAATAGATGTTATCTATTAGAGTGGAACTTTTTTTCGTTATTCTTGTTGGCCGTGTTATACTGGGCAACATATTGTTTTCAAGTAATAGTTCAAGGAAATCTCTAGTTTCCTTATGTGAGTGGCTATTTAGTAGATTCAAATTTTGGTCAGTCCCTATACATAGTTCCTTTTTTTCATTTACAGAGGTTTCTATGAGTGACTTGATCATACCGTAGTATGCAACACCTTTGCTATTTGGTGGTCTATAACAAGAGCTTATAATTATATTTCCAATCTTTTTATCAGTGATTTCTAGAGAAATACTTTCCACTTTGGCATTATCAAGGTCGGGCCTTCGCCTGTGATTTATTTTTTTGTCTATCAGAATGCCTACACCACCTCCTTTAGCTATCTCTCTGTTCTTATAATAACAGTCATACCCATCCAATCTGAACAACTTTTCTTTAAATTTGTTCATATTGGTTTCTTGTATAAATAATATGGACGGTCGACTGTTCCTTTTCTGCAATGTATTTAGTAGTTCTTTCAGTTGGTCTTGCTTACTTACAAGCCCACATATGTTTAGCTGTAAGAAAATCAATTTGTCACGATTTCCCTCCCAATCTATTATGCTATCGGCGGTATAGTAGTCACATTTATCATTCCACATTTCTCGCACAAAATAATCATTATCTAAAGGTCGTCCTAGGTTATCAAATAGAGTTACATCAATGTTGCTAAAACACATTATAATATGTTCTACAAAAATATAGTCTTGTAAATTCAATACGGTATGCAGTTAGTGATGAAGATGGAGGGTGAGATGATATGTTAGTACAGAAGGATCCCATGCTATGATGGGTGTTAGAAGGTATTGGGAGCTGTGGCCAGTGGGAATGCATACAATTTAAGTAACATGGTGTGTGTCCGTCAAGTAAAATATTAGCTTACTTAGGCGTGTTACCGTCAAGTTTCATCACATTGATGTGTATCCGTCAAGTAATTAATATATACAGGATGTGTGTCCGTCAAGTAAAATACAATACTATTTACGTGTTGCCGTCATGTATCATACTTTAATGATTTTCAGGTAATACCAGGGTTTTTTAGATATATGTTGCTATCAAATAGCAATCATGATTTTGCCATGAAATATATATTTAG
>CALIRC010000026.1 GCA_938044295.1 Minisyncoccota bacterium | reverse complement strand
ACAGGAGACAGAGATTACGATTAGATGTAATCTACTTAACAAATTTAAAGAGACGGCATGGGCTGAGTATGTGGTGACATAGGGGAAAATGAAGGAATCCTGCTTTGGTGTGGGTATTTTTGGAGTTGTGCAACAAGGTCGTACGAATTATCACAAAATGAGGTTTTGAAAGTCTCCGGCTCACCTTGGGTTTAAGGTCAGATAGATCCTCTACATTCACAGCTCAGCAGATATCTTTCTGTTGAGCTCAACCAAAAGCACACTATTTCGATAGTGTTTTTTTGTTTTTACATCCTAGAAATAGCGTATAAACACTTAAATTCAGCCACATATTGTTTCCAATTTGCAACACACCGATCTACAAAGAACTACGCAGAATCACATATAATATAAAAGACAGAAGTATTTGGATTTCATACACTTGTATAAAGTACAGCTTAGTGATACCGTTTTTGTATTAGCAATTTCAGATTCTACAATTTTTCAATGCAACAACACTATGACTAAACAACCAAAATACACAAAAAGAGCAGATTTTCCAAAGATTCTGAAGTCAGGATTAAACGCATATTGTTTTGTGTGTCACAAAAAACAACCAAAAAGACAGACAAGGTGTGACATATGCGGTATAGACAGTAAGCGTGCCTTGGTGTGGGATGATTCGATCAAACAATATTTCAATGACGAAGAACATTTGGTACACGAAAGCGCAGGTGCTTTTGTAGTCAATCATGCTGGTATGGTGCTTTTCATCGAATTAAACAAATTTCCATTTGGATATACTATTCCTGCTGGACATGTTGATCTCGGAGAGAGTAGTGCCGATGCGTGCATCCGTGAATTCAAAGAAGAAGTAGGACTAGAGATTAAAAACCTAGAGATGGTCTATGAGGGAGAGATTATGGGGGATTCATGTTCACGTGGTGCAGATATTCATCGCTGGACATTTTATGTAGCAACAGCAAACAATGAAAATGTGACACTAAACGAAGAAAGCACATCATTTGATTGGCTAGATATACACGTATTACCTAATAACGTAGCTTATCCTATCGCATTTAGTCTGAAACAAGAGGGCGTTATAGAAAAAATCGACAAGTTGACACTAATATAGATAAAATTTCTCATATTTGACATATAGTTTAAAAAATGATAAATTATTCAGAATGCAAAATGTAATGTGCATTTGTTCTTTGATAAAATAGAGAGGTTATCAAGGTGATGAAATTAATCACAGTAACAGGGCCTTCAGGGGTCGGAAAAGGATATTTAAAAGATGGTTTAAAGCGGAGGTGGCCAGAGAAAATACGTGAATTACCATGGTATACAACTCGACCAATGAGAGAGAATGAATTACATCGCAATGATCGAATAAATCTTAGTGCACAAGAATACGATTTGTTGGAACGTAGAGGTACCTTCGTAGTGACTGACACGGTAGCAGGAAACAATTATGGCTTGTCGGATACTAGTGTCCCAGGTCGTATGGTTGGGCTAACCGAACTAAGACCGCATTTGCTCGGTCGCATACGTTGCGATGATACGTTTACAATTGGGCTGACAGCAACACCTGATTTCTTATCGCATCGCCTGACTAGACGAGGTACTGAGATCAAGACGGAAATTGCGAAAAGGATAGACGTTGCCAAAGGAGATGTATGGCAAATAAACGAAATGCGCGATCATTTCTCACTTTTCTATCATGTCGATGAGACCAGTGAGAGTAGCATTATTGTAGATTGTATCAATGCGATATCTCACTTCATGACTCAGTGAGATCAACTTTCAACCTGTAAAAAAGGAGGTAGGCGTCATGTCTAACCAAGTACCAAACCAGTTAGCGGTAAGTATTACCGGAGTGAATTTTGATAGTCCGCTACTTCTGGCTTCTGGCTATATAACAGAAACACCGGAATTCTTTCTTCGTTCAGCGAAGCGCGGCTGTGCCGCAATGGTAACCAGAAGCCTGAAAGAAAACCCACGTGGGGAAGTGACAGCTCCCAGGTACTATGTACCAAATGGCGCTGAGTATATGCTCAATGCAGAATGGGGTAACGAATATCCCTGGACCAGATGGAGAGACGAGTGGGTTGAATCCGTAGTACAAACAGGAAAGCCACTAATAATATCACTATCAGGTCGTGATATAGAGAGCTGTGTAAAACTCGTGCAAGCGTTCAATCACTCAGAGATTGCCGCATATGAGATCAATGTCTCATGTCCTCATTCGAGTTTTTTGCATGGCAATAACAACGTTGACTTTACCCATATCAAAAATCTGGTCATAGCAGTCAAAAAAGTCGCTACAAAACCAGTATGGATAAAACTCGGGTATAGCTCGTTCATGGTTGATATGGCAATCGAAGCACAAAATTGGGGTGCTGACGCAATTGTTTCAACAAATAGCATCGGACCAGGACTTGCGATAGACATAGAAACCTCAAGGCCGGCACTCGGTATTAAGGGGGGACGTGGTGGAGTGTCAGGCAAGGGAATTTTCCCAATTGCCTTGGAAAGTGTCTGGACACTGTGTCAAAAACTTTCTATCCCTGTAATTGCTTCGGGGGGTGCTTCTGATGCTGAAAGTGTCTTACAGATGCTCATGGCTGGAGCAGGTGCAGTGCAACTCTACACCGAACCTGCATTACATGGACCAAAAGTCTTTGGTGAGATTCAGACAGGATTATATGAGTACTGTAAAGGTCATGAAACGACGATTACAGAGTTAATTGGTTGTTCACTCAGATGGGCCAATGATGATCATTCGTTTGAGGCACAACAAAAGCCAGTAGTTGTGGTTGATGAGGATTGTACGGGATGTGGACTCTGTGTGCCAGCATGCGCATTCAATGCAATAAAGATGAAAAACCTAGGCGCTGGTAACAGATCATTAGCGGTTGTGGACGATATGTGTATTACCTGTAATGCATGTATCGGTGTGTGTCCACAGAACTGTATCGTACCTACAAATCAGATAATAGGAGAGACGCATGATCCATGACCTAGAGAAATGCGGTGTTGAACTTCATGATGGGTCCAAAATTTGCGGTACTATAAAACGATGCAATAGAGATTTTATAGTACGTGAAATAGTTGGTACTGATAGCACCGTAGTTAATTTATTAAATGCGACACACTTTACCCATTTTGAAGAAGAGCCTTATCTTGTGTTTAACATGACTAAAAATGGTATTTCAAGCAACCAAGCAGTTACAGAAGTTGCAAGGCAGCTACACGTTCCACCTCGCGATGTCACAATTCAGGGGATGAAGGACCGATGGGCGATCACATCGCAACATATAGCGGTGCGTTCTGAATGTCTCTTACCCGAACCCAGTTTTGAGCATCAAAGTATATACTTGCAAAACGTAGGCGTGGCCAATAGTTCATTCCGCCTTGGTGGTAATGTTGGCAATAGTTTCTACATTCGGATACGCAATAGCCACACATGGCCAGATCTGGATCGCATTCGTCGTGTGCCAAATTTCTTTGGCGCGCAACGTTTTGGCAGAAACTGCAATGAGCAAGATGTAGGGCAACTACTGCTTATAGGAAATTACGCAGGAGCAGCAGAGAGTATATCATTCCCACCTGCACAAAAGAAGTACCAAGATCATCTACTTGGTGAGAGTGATGGGGCATATAAGGGTACTTTTTTAGATCCTCATATACTAGATTCAACACGGTTCTCTATTCTCCAGTGGCAGAGCTTTTTGTTCAATAAGTTGCTTTCACACTATATAAGGAGTGGAATTACCCTACCTAATACGATTCCGCTTTGGAGACCAGAGCACCAAGGTTTGTATGACTCAGTATGGAAGCCACAGGAAAAACTGGATTCTGATTTTGTCAAGCTAGCTATAAAGTCTAGACGGCGAACATCATTTGTACCACAAAATCTCAACTTCAGCGTAGAGAGAGATGATAATGTAGTGTTCCAGTTTGACCTTCCATCGGGAAGCTACGCTACAGTTGTCCTCGGTCAACTGTACACACTCATCGAGAAAAAGCACGGCGGATAAATTAAAGAGGCATCGCAGACTAGTATTGACTAGAGCTTGCGATGCCTCGTTTTCTTTTTGGGAAAAAGTATTATAGACAAAAAAATTTGAGGTACGTATTAATGTCCTCATTTTTTGCCAGTGTTCCCTCTTTTAAAAAAAGTACCTTTAATGAGTCTATGTATTGGTCGTCCACGTAGCAAATCCTCTCGTGCAAAAACCTTTTCACACTTAGGACATGTGCATGCTTTTGTAGTATTGTTTTCAGTTATACCGTCGACAAAACACTTCACCAAGTTCCCAGGACCTTCCTTATTGTACTTATACAAAAGCGCATTACAACCACTGCAAAAAATCTTTATCCTGAAGATTTGCTTCTTTCTTAATTTTCCCGACATAACTACTCCTCTTTTCAATTTTACATACAATAGAATACTTTAAACAAAATAGCAAATTTTGAATTTTACACAAGTTAAAGACTTGCAAAATTCAGAGGTGTTTAACCTTCAGCTAAAGTCCTACAAAGATATTGTCTAATGATGAAAGTTAAGCTTTCGTTCAAATGAGGGGTCGGCTTCTATATGTGCCAAAATTTCTAGCCTTTCAATACTAGCTTGAACACCTTTCTGCTTAAAACAAAGTTCGGAAAGCCACACATTGGGGCTACATTTATATTACAAATTTAAACCACTTAGTTGAGTGGTTTTTTTTGTGCGAAAATCGTGACACAGTAGGGGAATACAACCCCACAGTGAAGGAATGTAAAAAATATTGTAAATGATGAACGTCTGAGTCATATGATTTATGGAAGTGAAGTATCAATTTTTTTAATAGATATTAGTTCTCCATCTCTCGAGTGAGTGCTATAATACAAGTATCTTACATAAAAAATATGAAAAAAAATACAAGTCTTTTGTTTGTTGTCTCAATCTTGATTCTGACGTGTGTAGGGTTCATTATTCTACTCTTTAGTTCAAAGAAAAATGAGACTAGTCCTGCACCAAATCCTGCTAAAGAGTCTGGCGTGCAGCAGAAAACGAAGACTATAGCAGTGCAAGAAGATCAAATCAACATAACTGAGAAAGAGGTACGAGTAGATGAGCAGGAGGCAGTAGTCCCGAAGGGGCTCAAGACTATTGTGATCGGTACAGACAAGATTAAGTGGTTAAGTGACCGTGAAGAAATTGATCAAAAGGGTGCAAAGGAATCAAATGGAGAGCAGATATCATATTATAAAATCGCAAATATTATTGGTGGAGAATTAGAAGGTTATGAGTTAAAATTGACGACTACTGCCGGTATGGGTGTAGCACATGATATTTATGCCCAAAAAGACGACAACATTTACCTCTTTGTCAGTGACTTCATGCTTGAGCGTTTGTCGAATGACACACAAGAAGATCGGAGTGTCGCATTCAGGAAAAAGCTTGCATGGCTGAAGGATAACTACAACGAAGACTTTGCGCAGAACATTTCATTTCATGACGATACAATTCTAGATATTGAGCAATTACAGTTCAACTCAGAGCTAAACATTGAAGTAAATGGAAAAAAGGAGCATCTTGTGCGTCATTCATCTTTTGGACCGACTGTATTAGGAGATAGAAAAATCGATAAAAATCTCTTGGTTGCTACGGAGTTTGAACATCCAGAGTATGGTACAGCATATATATCACGACAGGGAGTGGAGAGTGGTGACGAAAGATCAATTTTGAGTGCGAATGGCGTATATTTTGAAGCACCAATGGACACATTTGCTGTCTATAGCTTGCTTCCAAAAATAACAGAAGATAAGGAAGAGTCTGACTACACGTATAGTAGCAATCTTGATGTAGAGTGGAATGACCAGTCTTATGACAATGAGTACAATGTTCAGAACTTTTATGGATGCGGTGTCACATCTTTTGCACAAGGCGGGTCGAACAAGGAATATTCAAAAATCCGGGAGGATGACCTAAAAATTGTCGGAAAAACTTTCGAGGGTAGGGAGATTTACGCTTTCAAAGACGTAAATCATCCATTCATGGTAGAAAGTTTCGAGAGAGGGCAAACAATGTTTGAAGCACCTTTTCTCAAGGAGCAGCTTGAGAAAGAAGGTGTCACAAGTCTCGAGAATGTGGAAGACTATTTCAAAATCAATCCTTTTATCATCTATAAAGACGCATTTGAGCGGTGGCATACCGTTACTCGCATCATTTTCCAAAGTCCAGCTGAGTGTGGGAAGCCCGTCATCTATCTGTATCCAGAGCAAGAGATGGATGTAAATGTACAAGTTGAGCCTACAAAAGGATTTACAAAAGTTGACCCAGTCTATCCTGATGGTGGGTGGAATGTGAAAGCATACCCTGACGGGAAGCTATTTAATCACGATGATCAAAAGGAATACCCATATTTGTTCTGGGAAGGCTTGAGCGATGTCTTCTACGGACAGCCTCGCAAGGGCTTTGTGTCATCGAGAGAAGATCTCTCCTCTACTTTTGACAAAACTCTCGCCGCTCAAAATCTACAAGGAAGAGAAATTGTAGACTTTAAGGAGTTTTGGGTGCCAAAGATGCTAGAGGATGATGCTCCATACTTTTTCATCACGTATACAACTGAAGAGTTCATCAATGCTGCTGCACCACTATGGGTAACACCACAGCCAGACACAATGATTCGTATCATGATGGATTATGAGCCAATGTCGTCTCCTGACGAAAGGGGTGTAGTTGCTCCTATAGAATTTGATCCAAAAGAACGAAAAGGATTCACGGTGATTGAGTGGGGAGGAATGCTTGGGAAATAGTCAGATCAACCAGATAAATTGTGTGAGCATGAGCAGGAAACACATTGTCCTCGTTATTGGATTGATTGGTATTGCTGTTTTAGCTCTCGGATTTCGATCTGTCGATAATAATGTTGCACAAAGAGAGACTCAAAGGATCGATCAGATTGTTGTGCCTCATCACCTCTTTGCACAAAAGGAAATGCATGCATTTTATAGCGACTATTCTGCAAAAAATAGTGGGTATGATCGAATTGTGATTGTAAGTCCTGATCACTACGTGCAAGGGAGTAACGCAATCTCCTTACGTGCGGAATCAATGCAGATAGAGAGGGCAGTGCATACGATTGATACAGATGTCATCAATGCTTTAGACAACCATTCAGATATCGGAGTTGAGAATTCCATTTTCAAGAAAGAGCATGGAATTTTTGTGCACCTTTCATTTGTGGAGGAGTATTTTGGAGAGGTGCCAATCGTACCAATAATGATGCATTTAGGAAGTCCAGAAGAGGGCATTGATCATATAGCTCGAATAATAAATGATCTACCAGGAAAGAATCTCATAATCTATTCAATCGACTTTTCTCACAACCTCGATCGAGGATTTGCATCTATACATGATCAGTACACCATTGATGCACTGAGCATTTTAGATGAAAAAAGGATTCGCAATAGCGATATAGACTGCCCAGAGTGTATTGGATTGGCATTTAATCTTGCGAGGAAGAATAATCAAAATACTTTTAAGGTACATACAAGAACCAGTGCAGCTGATATCGCAAAGTATGATTATCCAGGCGAGAATACAAGTCATATACTTGGCAGCTTTGAAAATGAAGATGTAGAAGAAATGAAAAAAAATGCATATCTATTCTTTGGTGGTGATGTTATTTTTGATAGAGGTATGCTGAGTGACTATACTCATCAGAAAGACCAGTACTATGATGCAGTATTTGGGAAGATAGATCGACTCTTGTGGGCATGGGATGCAGTCGTGTGGAATATGGAGAGCATTATCAGTCCTGAGGAAAGTATCTCGGCAAATTCATCAGTGAAGGATGCTAAACATTTACAACTCAGATCTAGCGAGAAAACATTTGCGCTAGTTGCCGAGAAAATCCCCTCACAACTAGTCATGCATAATGGAAACAATCACAGCCTAGACTTTGGACGAGAAGCGCTGCAGTCATCACGGGATATCATGAGTGAGATGGACATAGGTTCTTTTGGGGATGTGCGAGGGCAAGGCGGCATTTATGCTGATAGGGTTGTGGGTGATAGAGATATGAGGTTTGTCAGTTACAATGCTTTCTTGGGAAGCGGCACTAAGGAGGTCATTGATGCAATCAGAGAAGGGTCTGAACTTCAATATGATGTAATTGTGTATACACATTGGGGAATTGAATACGGCAAGATACCAAGTGAAACAGAGAGGGAAAGTGCTCGAAAGTTTATCGATGCAGGAGCGCGACTGGTGATAGGATCGCACCCGCATGTTGTGCAACCAATAGAGAGATATAAAGATGGCATTATTTTTTATTCGCTTGGAAATTTTGTGTTTGATCAGCATTTTTCACGTGCAGTCTCCCAACGGATGGCACTCGGCTGTAAACTCTCGGACGACGAGACGGAGTGCGTATTTTCGCCACTCACACACGAGAAAGGAAAGCCCCTAGCGTTTAGTCCACTTGAAGAGCGAGAGGTCTTTTATAAAGAAATGTCAGAAAATTCAGATGTTTCTGATAAAGACAGAAATGATCTCAAAAGAGGAGAAATCACTGCAAAACGTGTGCTGTTTCCTGCGGCAAAGTAATCTTCTATCTCCAATTTTTTGAAGGTTTTTAGCCTAGAAGTGCCTTTATCAGGAGATTTCTTGTTTGTCCGAGGAGGTATATAAAATTTGAGGTATTCGTCAAAAAGCTCCAATTTAAGAAACAATGTTTGACAATAGTATCAAAAAATGATATAATTATAATAAATTTTCAATGAGGAAAGTAAAATGAGTGAATCTGACGTGCGGGAGTTATCCCAAGAAAGCAGGCCGAGTTTCAAGAGGAAAACGCTTGAGGCTTTAGGTGGGCTATTGTGTGCTTACATGATTATGGCAGTATGTTATTTTGGTATTTTTTCGGCTCCGGCATTCTTCATTACCAAAAGTGTTACAGTCAAAATGCTTGCTGAAAGATTTGATGTCCATAATGCAGAGGTTGATTGTATTTTCTTTTTGAGAGAATTTGGTCCATCAATTCCGTGTACCGCAATTTGGAAAAATGAAAGTGGTGAAAAAATGATGCTGTCTCGTTCATGTGAATTGATATTTACTGGAATCTGCTATGGAACTGGTCCAGTGAATATCACACAAAAGGATGAGAGGGAACGAATTGATAATCTAAAATCATCGATTTAATTTTAAATCGTTCGATGGTAGGCACACGAAGTTTTGTGTCTACCGTCATACAAAAGCTCACCATCTTACATGGTGGTTTTTTGTTTTATGCGCTTTTCAAGTTTTACATCTCATTTTATACTTGACTTACACATAAAATAGTGCTATTATAAATATAAGTTTCAAACTCACTCAAAAAAGGTAAAGTTAATGACAGGCAATCTTGATAATGCATTACAGGCGCTGTCCATTGAAATCGACGAAAAGGGATTTATTCCATTGGACAAATTTGCTTCGGAGGTTATCTCGGATCTGTGGATGTACTCTACATCTCGAGCTGATCTGATGAAGTTGTCCGTAGAGGACATCCGTTTAAAGTATGAAATCTCTGACGACAAAAAGAAGATCCACGTCAATTCCATCCGTGAGTGGATGGGGGATGTGGCAATCCGATTTAGTCATCAAGGTTTATTAAACACTGAGGGTGGGGAAATGCTCATTGATGAAGCACTTGTGAGCTGCGTCAAAGGTCCACGGACATCACTCAGGCAAGCTGTTAATCTATGGGATGACTGTGAGGTGATGGACAAACTCTGTTAGTAAAATCTGGTCGGTACACAAGGATGTAACCGACCCCCAACAAAACACACCACAAGTATGGTGTTTTTTGTATCCTAGAAATATTGTATAAATACTTAGATTCAGTCACATATTGTTTCCAATTTAGAATACACTACTCTACTAATCCAGAAACCCATTTAAAGAAGGATTTTTTTTGGTTGAACAAAAAGAGTATTCTGAACGTATATAAGTTTATATAAAAAAAGGGTCAACGCAGATTGCGTGACCCTTGTGAAATTTCTTCACTTGATTAGCTATCCTTTTTTTTCAGAAGTTCTGCGTAGGCTTCTCGATGCATCGATTCTAGTTTTTTGTAATAGCCATAACCACGCGTATCTCTTGGCTGACCTTCGATGTATTGGGCTCTACTTGGAGAGCCTTGACATCCACCTTCTGGGAGGAGGTGCCTAGGATTAGCTCCTAAAAGACCAAATGTTGTTTCGCCCATCTTTTCTCCTAGTATGATAAGAAAGTGTATCATGTCATTTTCTGGGAGAACCTTTTTACCGCATTTGTCGCAATTACTCATCACAATCTCCTATTTATCTCAATATAAAAATACACTATATTGCACTATTTGTCAACTAATTAGAATAAGTGTATCACTGAAATTCTAAGATTTTTAAAGATTCTATCGACAATTAGATATACTCCCATATAAAACAAAGTGCAGAAAGACACACATTGGTGCTACATCAAAATATACCCCTGTCTATGCCGTTTTTGAAATAAAAATGGTATACTTTAGGTAAATTCTTTGATTAATTGAGGTGCTTATAATGTGTGAATGGACACAGAAAAAAGAAGATAGTTTTCAAAATGCAGTTGCTAGTGTGCGTATGGAAACTGAGGTACTCACTGATGAAGTAGTCGATCTCTTACGGGATTGCATAAAAAGAGAGTATACAGTTGACCAAACACTAAAAGTTGTTTTAGAAAAGGTAGGATAAACTGATTACTAGGACAAATAAATGTCTGCGATCAATTTGATTGCAGACACTTTTTATTCTAAAAAAATCCTCCAGTTCTCTTTGATCTGTAAAAAGAGGTTAAAAATGTAAACGTACAGTCTAAAATTTACAAAATTCTAAAATAGAAACATTTTTCATTTGGAAAAATGCTGGTAAACTGCTTAAAATCACAGTTTTTATATTTGACTTATATATAAAAAAATGCTATAATAAATACAATGTCTTCAATTGAGGAACGAGCATGTCTCTTTTAAATAAAATGTTGGAATTTCTTTTCCGATATGTATCTCCTGAAAAAGCAGCTGATGTCACTGTGAAATACGGCATCATACTATTGTTTGGATTAGTCGGTGCAATTGTGGGCTATATCATTAGTATTTTTGTTAAAGGAGATATGGTTTGCATTGAAATTTTCATGAAGTGTCATAGTATCTGGATAGGAGGGGCACTTTCTGGTATATGGCTAGGCCGTTTCGCGGTCAGTCAAGTCTCAACGAGAAGTTAGAAATACAACATGCACGTCTTATAGACTATTGGATTACTCTTACCTCTTATGATAATTGGCAAATGTCTTCAAGTGATGGTGATTGGTCCAAGTTAGGTGAGATGGTATATGTCTGATTTGTTTACTATGTCTTTTTTCTTCGCAACATTTTCCCATTCACGCGACCAATTGAAAGTAGTCCAGGTTCCGACAAAAGAGCATTCTGAAGCATTAACTTGGCAGGACTGTTAGCAATTGTTCCTTTTATCAAAATACCAAAAAAAGGCTAGTTACATAAAATAACTAGCCGAGGACAAAAGTACACCACTAGTTGGTGTTTTTTTGTTTTATGCACTCTTTAGAGCTCGACATTTATGCATTTGTTGCAGAGGATGCTTCCAATTTATACTTACGTTGTCTGATTATAAGAATTGTCAAAAATCGAAACATTTTTCCTTAGGGAAAAAGCCAATAAGCCGCTTAAAATCACAGTTCTTGTATTTGACTTATATATAAAAAAATGCTATAATAAATACAATGTTTTCAATCGAAAGGTGATCGATGTGTTTACAGTGAAAATACTGTTTGGATTGTTCTTTATATTTTCAGGAGTTGTGAAGTACAGAAAACATCTTCCTGTGAGTCAATGGTCATGGAAGCGGATATACTTTATGTTTGCATATTGTATGTGGGGATTTGGTTTAATGATGAGCGGCCTAAGTGGATTTATTCCTCACATTACTCGCGAGGCTAACATTTTGTACGGAGCCACTTTTTTTCTTATGATTTTCGCACCATGTGGAATGAGAGTATTTCACACTCAGCCTGCTATGAGACTTATCAGAAATTTAATTTTTGTCGTACTGGGATTGTTAATAATTACTACCGCCTGATCTAAGTGAGCTTGAGAACTATTCAGCTCATACAGATTGGGTGGTTTTCATTTTTTACGCTCCTTAATGCCTGGCATTTAAGCATTTGATGCACAAAATGTTTCCAATATACATTTATTTTGTCTACATCAATATTCCAAAATAAAATCTCAAAGTAAAGTAATGTTATTTGGTGTAAAAAAGCGATGCAGCAGGGGGTTCCAAGCTCATGATATACTTGGTTTACAATTTTAAATACAAAGCATATGCAAATTTTGAAATGGATTTTGATGGCATTTGGAGTAGTTGTGCTAGTAGTCGTGGGTCTTATAGCTTTTGTGATTATGATAAGTGGACATTCTGAAAAAAGAATAAAGAATCACCCTATGATCGGAAAAGTATTTTCAGCTGGAGCACCTGTATTCTACATGGAAGATTGTAATAACTTCACAAGCTGTGGGGAAACGAAAAGAGATAAAGAGGTAAACCGTTCGCTAGTCTGTAATGAATTAAACTCGACAGTTACCCCAATCTACAATAAAACATACGAAATATCAGAACAAACTACATTTAAGCTTATCGAACTGCTAGAGATTAAATCACGTGGATTAATGGCCATGGGAGGAGCTGGGTATGTGGTAGCTGTTCTTGAAGATGACAAAGAGAGACTTTCCACATATCTATTCTCAAGCTTAGGGAGGATGGATGATCCTTATTATTTCCATAATGATGAAGTATGTACTGAAAGTACGACCTAGGAAAGTAGAATTATTCTCCAATCTCTACAAAACCTCTCCATTAAGCGGTTCATATATTTACAAATAGTATATTATATGATATAATAAAATCCTGATATTAATATTTAGCAAGGTGGAGGTAGATGTGTTGGTTACAGTTTATTATGATGGTAGAGCCGAGGAGTTCGAAGCAATTATCGTGGAAGAAGCAGGGCTTAAGCCAGGGCAGAACATTACGGAAGATGAAATAGGGAGATGTTGGGAGCTCGATGCAGCTCTCACAGTTATAAATGCTATAATCAAAGAAATCTCTAACCAAGCCAGAGATTCTGAAACGTAACAAAAGATTTATACTGAGGAGATGTTGTGGTAGATACCAAAACGTTATTTAAGACATTTAAAGACAGTCGGAATCCAATTTTCATCCTAGGTCTAAGAGAAGAATTGAGTGCGGCGCGACTCGTCGATTACAATGATGAGTATGCTGAAATCGAACTACTGAGAGATCAGGGAGAAAAACACCATAGTCCTGGCCTGACAATGGATAACATATTTGTTCCAAGGTCATGTGTAGTATTCTTGAAAAAAAATCTCTAAATCTTGGCTGACACAAGGATGTGTCGGCCAAAAAACAAAGTGCACCACTAGTCTGGTGTTTTTTGTTATTTGCCCACGTATTATGCCTAACTTCTGCATGGAAGTCCAGATATATTTCTGCTTAATGCACAAATTCACATGAGTGCTACACCATAAACACCCCCTCTGTTAAGGAGTAATATAGTACAGTATCTTTTACTAGCATAGATATGTCGAATGACAAGATGATATAGATATGTGAAATATGTGGTATCCTTATGCGTAGTAAGTTGAAGGAGGGTATAATTTATTAGCTAAGATGAAAATCTATGAAAAAGAAGTTTGGTGTAGCTACAGCACTTGGTGCAGTAGTCATCCTTGTTGGGTGTGGTGCCGATGATGTAGCAAAAGATGTCTCAAAAGATGCGGCATCAGCAACCGAGGCAGTAGTTGAGCGAGGTGTGGACGAGGTAATGGATGGCGCTGACAAAATGGCAAACAAGGCTATGGATGGCGCTGACAAGATGATGGACGAAACAAAGAACATGGCAGATGATGTCATGGACGGTGCGGACAAGATGATGAAAGACGGCGATAAGATGGTTGATGAAGCTATGGAGCTCCCAGCCACTGTAGTAGATATTGCTGTTGGTTCAGCTGACCACACAACACTTGTAACAGCAGTCAAGGCTGCTGGGCTTGTTGATGCACTTTCTGCTCCAGGTCCAGTCACAGTTTTTGCTCCAGTAAATACTGCATTTGATGCGCTGCCACCCGGCACTGTGGATACGCTTCTGAAACCAGATAGCAAGGACGCACTTACAGGTATCCTGACATACCACGTTGTTCCGACGAAGGCTATGGCATCAGACGTCGTGACACTTGTCACCAATGGTGGTGGAAAAGCTACGGTAAAGACACTCCAAGGTGAAGAGCTCACACTCTCACTGTCAGGTGAGAAGGTGATAGTAACGGATGCAAAAGGAAATACTGCAACTGTTATAGCTGCTGATCTTGCTGCTGGCAACGGAGTTGTGCACGTTATAGATGCTGTACTCATGCCTGCGCAATAGAGCGTGATACAAGAAGACAAAAAAGGACTTACTCAGTAAGTCCTTTTTGTGAATTGTGTTAGTATATAAAAACACTTGGTATGATATTTTCGCAATGACGTAAAGCTGAAAAACGGAGGATAAAATGAGCTCTCATTTCCCACATAGTAATGATCCAGAGTTTCAACGAATTATTACAGGAGGAGTTTCCACCAAGATTAGTATTTATCAGAAAAAAGATCATCCGACATTGCATGCAGTCGAGGCGATAATTAGCTTGGGGTGTATAGGGTACAAACCACCTAGTCCACCTGGTTCAAAAGAAGATTTAGCGTAGTTAGCGTATCTGAATTGAGCGCTAGTTCGTTAGATAGTCTCGAGTTAAAAGACCGGCAACAAATAACATTGTTGCTGTCAGATTATTTATATATCCAGGGGGTAGTTGGCGAAAAGCATGCAGACTTCATTGAAAAGTTGTCTCAGCAAGACACCGCTTCGTGTATCGCTGTATACAATGCCATCTTTTCAGCTAGAAAAGCTAGCTAATAGGTAAAATTAATACACTGTCCACTTGTGAGATAAAGGTAAAGCCTTTATCTGTACGAGGGGACGGTTTTTTTACTAAAATGTGAAACATTCAATACTATATACTTTCAATTTAAACAAAGTTCAAAAAGCCATCGAGGTCACTAGCGCAGAAACCGTTTAGGAGAAAGATTTTTTACTTCACCAATGAGCGTTTCATAAAAATAATTTAAGAAAAAATTGACAAATTTGTAGATTAGTGATATATGATATATATCATATAGTTCATTCATATACGCATTTGGGAGACATCAAATGAAAGGCATTGACTTGAGTGCAATTGCGCAAAATTTGTATCACGTTGATCAAAGTCATACCAAAAAACCAAGTGTTGAAATCGACAACATAGTTGAACGACTTGAACTTGGCAAAGCAAGAAAGTATTTCGACTTTGTAAATAAAGATGTATTTTCTCACTTGAGTCAGTTCTCACTGCCAGTACTTAAAAATTTTTCGTTTGATGAGTTGTGCAAGTTGAAATACTCGACTATCATCTCAATGCACAAATCAGTCCAGGATCTTTTCGAAGATAGTGATCATCATGAAGTTGTAAGGAAGATCACAAGTTCAATGTGGAGGTGGGGGTCTAGTTCAGGAGTGTGGAATGAAGTTGTAGACGCCTACAATAGCATCCGTTCATTTTCACTTGATCTAAATTCAGATTTTGACATAAGGCTCGACTACACGATAGGATCAAATGATTATGGCTACTCAAAGTTTACAAGAACATATCTCGATGGTGTCTTTGCTTACGTAGTGTACTACAAAGGCAAGCATGTTATGACAATTGGATTCACGATTACTGGGGGTAAGAGAATCCTTCTACAACAGATTCAACTAGTGGAAAAAACTGGAAATCGTTTTCTGTTCAAATTCCCAAAAAATCGCCTCGAGCATATACTTGGCAGGTTCAAAGAGTACTTTGAGGGGTATGAGGTGTATCTCATTGACGGAAACTCTCTTCTAGATAAGATCACTGATAGCTACATATCCCAATTGGCGAGTGCAAGAAAATGGCTCACCTATTACGTGGCACAGAGAAATCATACAAGCAGTGAAGATCATGAGTCTCTCAGAAAAAGCATTATCCTTACCAGAAAAGAGATTAAAGCACTTGAAAAACAGATCCGTCACATAAATACTGATCGGAGTCGCTTAGTTGATTTTTATAAGAATACCGGGAAATTTCAACTCGGTGAAACATTGGAAATCTCAGGCCTACAACTCAACAGAGTAGCCTGATGCAAGTAGTTCCAATGTACAATGGATGGTAGATACACAAAGAATGTATCACCATCACTCAAAAGCACACTATTTCGATAGTGTTTTTTTGTATCAGTTAGAATAGGAATGTGTGCTTGACAAAGAGTACGAATAATAATATAGTGGCTGGGTTTGAAAAAATGTTTTCGAATCGTTAACAAACAGGGGATTTCTATAATGAGTAATGCAGTCACGGCAACATCATTAATCAGTAAGATCTTTTTAATAAAGAGTATTCCAGTAAGAACTGCTCTAATGAGTAGGATTGAAAATATTCAAAATAGCTATACTGAAGATACATCACGTAATGAAATAGATCAAAACAACGCTCAGAAGGTTTTCAATGCAAGTATGAGAGACATTGAAACATCAGCTGAAAACACCTTAAAAGATCAGGAAGGTAAACATTATGCTGGTGTTGTCGGCTATTGTCCTCCATCAAAGTTTGATGAAGTGGAAGCGCGACGAATGATCTGTGAAGCCTACGATCAAATCACCCAAGAAAATCCAGGCAAAGAAATTATTATTGTATCAGGTTTGACCAATGTTGGCGTACTTGCTATTGCCTATAAAGAAGCAGTAGAACGTGGATGGCAAACAGTCGGTATTGCTTGTAAGCAAGCAGAAGAGCATGAATTATTTCCTGTCACAGAAAAGGCAATAGTCGGTGATAACTGGGGCGATGAAAGTGAAACCTTTCTGAGTGCAATCGACAGTATGATTCGCATCGGCACTGGACCGCAGTCTGTAAGTGAATGCGCTGTTGTTGCAGGTCGTGGTCAGAAAACATATGAATTTGATCTTCCTATGATCAGCTAGCCTACAGAACGTTAGGTAGCCAAGCAATAATACTGCTTGGCTACAAAATAAAACACACCACAAGAATGGTGTTTTTTGTTTATACAACCCACAATGCTTGACATTGAAGTATCTGAGATACAATATAGTTCCTATTTACATATCTATATATAGCAGTCTGAACCTCACACGCTCTAACATCATTTATGGAGTGGTAGAAGTAAAAATACTAGACATAAAGTAATTTTTATGTTATAATTACATATATTTCTAACGAGGATAAAGAACTTGAAATTAATAATCGTACTTTTCATTGCAGTGCTGACGATGGCTACTCTCTGTTTTTCTGGGCTCTCTTCGGATATTTTGTCAACAGGGAATTATGAAAGCGGTCTGATATACAGCATTTTAACTGTTCTCTCCAAGCTAAACTTTTTTGGACGAGAGCAAGCGCTATTTTTCTTTCCTGCATTTCTTATAATCCCGATCTCACTTATGATGTGGGTTATCACCTCGGCAAGCTCATTTCCTTTTGTATTAAATGTTTCAAGAACTTTCATTTATTGTGTAATTATTGTTGCAGGGATGCTCATGCAATCAGTTGCTGATAACATATGGAAGTATTCAGCTATCGATGCATTTATTTTCATGGCAGGATCAGCAGTCTTGACCTTCATGGGTATGTACGTCAACAGTAAAACTCAAAAAGAAAATGAGTAAAGAGTGGAAAACATTTCGTGGTCATTGGAAAATCAATGACCACACTCCAAGAGTACACCACTAGTTGGTGTATTTTTGTTTTTAAATCTACGAAGAGTGTCTTCCTGCAGTAGTGATTTAGTAAAAAGTTTTAATGCTACCAAAAGTTTTGAATTGCAAAGTACAGTCTTACACGTTAACAAAACACTTGTTTAAGTGTGTTGAGTATGACAAATAAAGAATATCAAGAAAGATAATATCCTATTCCTGTCATAAAGTATTTTAGCTATTTTTTGATGTGTAGCTTACCATTTTTTCGATTAAAAAACCCACCATATTTTTTCTCTGGTGGGCTTTTGTTTCATCTTCTATCTTGATCTAGAGAAGGCTAACAAACATTCGGGCATAAAATCATATTGTGGATCTGCATTTTGCGCTGATAAGAAGATACAATGATCATCTTGTGTACCACAATCTATTTCAAGGAGATATCCATCTCTATCCTTTCCTTTTTCTTCAGCTTCAGTTTTTCCAAGAAGCACTTCGATGGGATCGTGCCATCCCACTACACTCGTCACACCGAGTCGCATCAGACTTTCGTATGAGACATGCTCCATTAATCGGAGCATCGCACCGGCTTTCATTTTTTGGAGTCCGATTTTACTCACCTCCGCCAAAGCTTCACCTTGATGATTAATGGCATCAAAAGTTGTTGATGGTACAAGAATGATCTGATGAAGTTCATCTCTGTTTAAGATATGATTTGCATCATAGCTTGACTTTCCTGGGCTGGTCAATACTTTTTGAGCGCATGCGTTTACCTGTTTTCCTCTATGCTGATGATAGACTATTTCTTCACTACCGAGAAAGGGTCTCCCTAAGACAGGTACTACGATATGACCATACTTATCAATATGAAATTGGGGATCACACGCAGAATCAGTTATTCTAAAATTTTTTTCATCTATGGGATAAGAGCCCCACCCAACAGCACGATCTCTCGCATTCTCACTCATTTATTACTCTCCTTTCTGTGATTTTTTGAGTTTTGACAATTTATCATTTTTTTCACTTGATGTCAATAAAGTATTTTGTAATCCTTCACATTTCGTACTAAAAAGTAGTCTCTTCAGAAGTGGTCGATGAGCCACCGGAAATACGCAAAGCCACCATAGGTAGACGATCAGAATGTTCTCCTACAGTGAAAAATTCAAAAAATCACACATCGGGAGTATTTATTCAGAAGTCCCATGACGGAGTATTTTTTGGTTCATATGAAAGTGAGCTAAGATAAAGACTTGACAATTATCAAAAAAATCGTAATCTTACAATGAGCTGTATATCGTGAAAGAGGTGTGAAATGAATGATCAAAAGCATTTGGAAGGTAGAGTTAGTGATGCAATTGAAAGCGGTGATTATCGTACAGTGATGATGACAATAAGGAATCACCTAAAAAGAGATCTTACAGTCGACGAGGCAGATGCACTGACGATAAATTGTCTCCGCTGGTCTGGAACTGCGCTCTTAGCGGCAAAGCAGGGAGCATCACGTCAAGTCATTGAAAAGCTTATTGGAGACTATATAAGTGATGGTGATGGTGTGAGTGCCAATTTAGCTGCTGCACTAAACGATCGAACCCTTGCACAGGAAGAAGTTGATGCAGCGCTCGAAATAGCAATACAAAATAGATGCGCATTTTCAAAGATACTACAGATTGCGTCCCTTGGTATTTCAAAAAAGTACCAATACGAACTCGTATCGGCATATAATATTTTGCAAGAAGATGAGAAGTCAAGGGCTATACAGAAACTATAGCAATAGAGATCTATATTTCAGGAGGCTACAGACATAGGAAAGAAGGAGTCCCACAGTCAAATGATTGTGGGCGCTTTTTTTAAATACACTACCTCCCATCGGCGTACAAATGAAAGAAGTTAAAATTCCAAATATACATTCCACAAGTCTCTACACAAAAGAATTTTTTAGTTGATTCGAAAGTAAGAACAGAAATTTGTGATATTTTTGGTATACTGGAGACATATAGACGTAAGCACACCTATTAATAGCACCTTTATGGATTTTGATAAGCCAAATATAGAAAGAAGAGAGAATATGCGTCACAAAAGATATTCAGAGATATGGAATAGGCTTGAGAATACAGAACTAATCGATGATGGAGAATTTACAGAGGAATACCCGAAACACGATTTTTTGAAATGGGCTGTAGAAGAGAAAAATGTATTACTACATGGATCCAATAACGACAATATTTCACATTTAGAGCCGAGGTTGGCGAATTGCACATCAAAAGAGTTTGGAAACAAGGAGGGTGTATATGCAACGGAGGATGAGATCTTGCCAATGTTTTATTCAATTAAAGACCGTGAAAAATTTAAGGGAGTGGCGCGAAGTGGGACGACAACAAGATACGATAATGGTCAGATAAATAAGGAATATTCTTTTGCAGTGACTGCACAAACACTGAAAAATACGCCATGGTCCACTGGGGTTGTTTACCTGCTACCACGAGACACATTCATTCAAGGGACGAATGATAATGGCGA
Organism: Minisyncoccota bacterium; assembly: GCA_938044295.1. Taxonomy (GTDB): domain Bacteria; phylum Patescibacteriota; class Minisyncoccia; order Moranbacterales; genus JAHDCW01. The sequence goes on along the minus strand of CALIRC010000026.1, from coordinate 4,232 downwards.
TTTAATTGATGAGTGGATGAGTGAGCAGTCCATCAAACCACTGGCGAAACTTGTAGTTTCCCCAAGTGATTTTCCATATCTAGATAAAATTCAACCAATTAGCTAAATAAGCTTTACTCTACAAATGATTACAAGATCTGAATAGAAGTGTGCTGTTGTTATACATATACCATTCACACATCAGATATGAGTAGTTTATCTCGAGATGCATCCAGCACATTGACCCTGAAAACATTGGTGAAAAAGATTTGGCAGAAGTATTTTCAGTATATGCTAAGTCTATGGAGGCTCGTGAGCAAAAGTCTTTCTCAATACTTACGAACAAGTTGAAAAAAAATACAAAATCCAAGAAAAGAAAGCCTCTAGTAATCAAATGGATGCATTTTTTCTATACATTCTTCAAAGCCTGTCATAGCATCTAATACAGGAGCTTTTACTAATTTGCATTTAATTCCTCGCCCACCCATATTCCAAAGAAAAACAGTGATAAAAACGCTTTGTTGAGAGGTTTAATATATAGACAAAGTATAAAAAATATGATATAATATAGTAAATTCTAGTGCAAGAATATCGGAGTAAAAAATGCAAAGTAATAGAAATAGCAACTCACTGAACAATCCATTTCGACCGATATATATCATGGTTGAAGACGGAGTTGATCAAACGCACGTCGATGCAGTGATTAAAAGCATTCATGCCGTAACGCAGATTGCTGGTGTAAACAACGCATTACAGATTAACAACTTTGGTGTCTGGCGAAGCCATAATTGGTTGAATAGTCAAGATCAAATGACTGAGTGGAACTCTGTTGATTGGTACATTGAGCAAGCTCAAGTGCATGGACGTCATAAGCAGTTGCATGGAGGTCATCTCATGAAATTACTCTGGAATGAGCCTTGGCAGAAGATGCATGCACACTACGATATCGTGATTACCAAGCAAGATTTGTACGATGAGAAATGTAACTTCGTAATCGGTTTGGCGGTTCATCGATTTGGTACAATCATTTCCACGAATCGGTTTTTGAACTTGGAGTCTGAAGTAGCGCGTGAATGCATTGTTACAGAGGCAATGCATGAAATTGGACATATGTTTGGTCTGATACTAAGCACGCGAACGCAGTGTGTTGATGAATCTCTGGGCTTGCATTGCACAAATAAGTGTATCATGCGACAAGGACTCAGTGTGCCTCACGATTGGCTTGTCTTTACAGAAGATCGCCTAAATGGATTTAGCTTCTGCGATCTATGTACCAGAGATTTAAAAAGATATTTTAGCAAATAGCAAAAATATCCCAACAAGAAGATTTGAGTTTTACCACTAGATAAAAGTGAATGATAACCGCAACCTCTCAAAGAAGAGTTGCGGTTTTCTAATTGTAGAGGTATCTGCTATATATGATAAAAACAGTAAGATTGTTCAATTCTGAGGAGTCTCAATAGAGAATTTTGTTGACATAATAGTACATTTAGTATATAAAAGAGAGTCCGACATTACGTCGTACTAATCCATTGCAAAAGGGTTAAAAGTACTTTTTCAATCTATCAACAGCACAGAGGAATTTCCAAATGCTCAAATACGTTATTACGATTATTTGCCTATTATTTACAGGAGTAAATGTCCATGCTTTAGAGAGGGATGGCTATGTCAGTGACTTTGCTAACATGCTTACCACAGTTGAAGAACAACAAATGGAAGAGGCGCTCAAAACTTATGAGAATCAAACCACTGTGGAAATTGCAGTTGTCACAGTAGAAACGACATATGGTAAAGAAATTCTCAAATGGGCAACTGATTTAGGGACTGACTGGGGCGTTGGCAAGGAAAAGACAGACAACGGCGTAGTCATAGCTATAGCTCTCAACGACAGAACTTTTGCTATAGCTACAGGGGAGGGTCTTGAATTTATTTTACCCAAGTCAAAGGCAGGGCAATTACTGCAAAAAAATCTGCCAGGCGCGTTGAAAGAAAAAGACTATGCCCGAGGAATCAACAACTTACTAGCTGAAGTGACGGATAGTATAGGACATCGCAATGAGCAGGATCGGCTAAGCATTATTCAGGCGTTTAAAACACGCGCTGAAGAAGAAAGTCGCGCCCAGCGAGAAAGAAATAAGAAGACTGCTAAAAGCGCAGGTCTTTTCGCTTTGATAGTCTCACTTCTTACTGGCATATTCTTTGCAGTTAAGTCATTTCTTAGAAAAAAGGCTGAAGCGAAAAGAAAGCGTGAGCTTCGCAACGAAGTTGAGGAAGACATTCAACAAGTAACGGAGCGATCTTCTAAGCGTAAGGTGGAAGCTGCACAGTTTGCCGACAGCACAAACCTACCGAAGTGGATTAGTGAAAGCTATGACGCTCGCAGGGGCAAGTTGGATCAGCATATCAAAAACGCAGATAGTCTCATTGAAGAGGCTAGAAGCATAATTGAAGCAGATCCCGACCAGGCAGATGAGCATGCTTCTCAAGCTCTGCACGAACTAAACAAGGCAGATGAATGTATTGACTATCTCGAAGGCACGGACCAGGAAATCACGAAGTTCCAACAATCGGCATGTAAAACAGCTAAGGAGTCCCAAGATTTACTAAGGGAAGTTAATGTGCGCCATAAAGAGCTTGTGACGAAAGGTTTTAATCTTGAAGGTTACATAAAGCCACTGCAAAATATTGCACTAGAGGTAGGTGAAAATACCAAAAATATCGAGGATCGACTGACCGGTATTGCTGACGATGGAAGTGACGATATTGGGCGAGTAGCTCAAAATTCTTTAAGCAAATTAGCAGAGATGCTAAAGAGCTTTAATGAAATTGTTGCTGACCATGAGTTCGTTATTCGTGAGATAAATGAGATGAGAGAAACAACCTCATCAATTGCAGCTCATGATACCGACCTTCAAGACAAAATCCGATATCTAAAAAAGAATGCCGTGCCAGATTTATGGCAAGCAGACTCAAGGAAGTTAGAGGAAATGAAAGCGCAAGCGGAGGGTGTTGTGAATCAGAAGCTTGTTGCAGCAGAAAAGAAGAGTGATATGAGTGTGCAAGATTTTACAGCCGCTCGTAAGCTCGTTGAATCTGCCCGCTCGCACTTGACTGGGATACAAAATTTGCGTCTAAAGCTTAGCCGCAGTCATGATGATTTTGAGACAGCACGAGGAGTATGCTCTCAAAAATTGCGTAAAGCGGAGTCAGTGGTAGAAGATGCACTTCAGGTAGTTCGTGATAGTGATGTCAGTAGTTCAAAAAGCGCAGATGCAAAGCGTTATGCTGCTGTGTTGAGTGATGTACGATCTTTAGTTGTCCACGGCGGAGAGAGCGGTTTGTTTGATTGGTCAAAGTATATGGGCCAATTGAACGCTGTAATTTCTGCGGCAGAAGAATGCACGCAACAAGCTAAGCAGGAAATTGAAAACGCAGAAGATGAGCGCAGGCGTGCTCGTAGACGTCGATCAGCTGCATATTCTTCATCCAGTTATGGCAGCTCATCCTCATCAAGTTCGTCTAGTTCATCAAGTGGCGGATTTGGTGGTGGTAGCTTCGGCGGCGGCGGTTCCTCTGGCGGTTGGTAAAAATTAGTTCGGTTCTAAATTGAGAACAAGCTCGCGGAAGAAGATGAAACTTCAGAAGCGAGCTTTTTTAAATGAAAAATTAAATCTAGTAGTATGCAGAATCTACACCCGCACATACGATGCATCTTTATAATCTGTAAGTCTTTCACTATCATATAGGACATCATTTAGAAATCATAAAATCAAGAAATAAACCGAAACACTTCTCTCTTGGGTTAAAAAGTGCAACAAATAGCTTAAAATAGAACAATAAATATTTGACTTATTTATAAAACAATGCTATAATACACTTGTTTAAAAATCCTAAACGAAGAACTGGAGAATAATTTTGAATAAATCAGAAAAAGGTTTTACTCTCATTGAGCTATTAGTTATAATAGCAATCATTGCCATTCCCGTAACTATATTTTTCAATGCAGGTACAATATATGGATATATAAAGTCCGAGGAGATATCGGGCAAGTTAGACAGTGTCACTACAGCGATGCCTGACGGCACCATAATTGACACAGGCGCTGCCACATCTGTTTTTCAGGCGAGTATTGTAATCATGCAAGAGGATGGTTCGTATATGACATCTTCGACAGAGGATCGCCAATGGGCAGCATTTTCTAGTGAAAAAGTAGCTGGGAAATGTGTAAAGGCAAAGGTATTCCCTTATGCCCC
>CALIRC010000025.1 GCA_938044295.1 Minisyncoccota bacterium | reverse complement strand
GAGAGCACACTTAATGTAGGTTGGTTATTTGGAGATGGTACAAGGTAGAAGTATAGTACTATAGTAAAAAATAATCTACACGAGATCCTAGTACCTAGAAGATGGTAGTATGTTTGAAAAAGAATCGTCTCTAGTGCACATTTGAACAGATAGAACCGTCAGCAAGGATGAGCGCATAACGCACCTCCTTTTGTTTACGTAAGAGGGTTTCTGCTCGAGGGCGAGGAAGTGTAAGTGCAGCAGTTGCAAACACATCAGAGAACGCGCCATCTGTAGAGATCACGGAAGCAGATATAACATCGGTATCAGGGTTCAAAAGGTTGTCTGGAGAAACAATATGATGTCGCTCTACATCGCCTGTGCGCCATGTACGATTATATACACCACTTGTGGAGAGTGCACCGTCCGAAATGGTAACACTTGTGGAGAGTGCGCGCGTACATGGGTTGTAAATATAAAATACAAATGGGTCACCGTTAGTATCGAAACCTCTTGTAAAAAGATCTCCACCTATATTGACGACTACACCTGTAACAGTATCCTGCGCGAAGGCATAGTCCGCCAAGTGCTGAGCTGTGAAGCCTTTAAGAAATCCTCCAAAATCAAGCTCTCCAGTTTGTGGGAGAGACACTTTTCGTACGTTTTCGCTAAGTTCAATATCTGCCACAGTATGTGCGTAGGATGTAGGGAGTCGTTCACTCTGATGCTTAGCTAGATGAACATAGGGATCGCTATAACCTAATTGTCGCACTTGTAGCATGGGATTATATGCGCCACCAGTTTGCATTGAGAGCGAGAGTGCACGCTTAGTTACATAAAAGAAAAGTGGGGAAACGGTCATTTTTTTCCGATCATTAAGTGTAGAAAGCTCACTACTAGATAAAAAACGAGAAAAACGCTTCTCATAGTCTAGGCTCATCTGAAATAACTGCGCAAATATATAATACGCAACATCCTGTGAGTCACAAATCACAGAAATCTCAAATGGTGATCCCATTACATATTCACTAAAAGTAAATTCTTGCATATATATAGTATATAATCGAGGAAGTGATCGTGAAAGTATAGCGCACAAAGAGTTCCTACATGCACTACAGTAGTCTCTCAAAAAAAAACTTTTTATATGTGGTAAATGTTGAGAGTGATGCGCAAAAAGTTTCAGTGATATGCAAATAATACACGCGGTCTCAAACTATTACACGAAAAAAATACATGCACTGTACACAAAAATTTCTAGAAAAAATTTACGGCATCGGACTTTTTCTTACGATCATTCTCGTGGTAGCAGATTTGGTGGCATTTTTTCACTATGCCGATAATTCACTTGGTAAGATATTTTTAGCAACGAGAGAACAAACGCCACTAACATGGCTGAGTGTAGTTGCACTTTTTTTAATCGGTCTTGCAGCGCTCAGCATTTCACAAGAAAAAAGTAAACGTACATGGTTTGCAGTGGCACTGATCTTTTTTTTCTTCAGTATGGATGATGCAACATACTTCCACGAACGAGTGAGTGGATTTCTCGTACATCATACAAACGTGTTCACAGACTTTCCGACATATATCTGGATGATAGTATATGCCCCGCTACTGTTATTTGGACTAGGTATAGTCATGCAAGCACTATGGAGAGAGGGTACCACCGACCAAAAAAAAGTGATTCTATTTGCTTGTGGTCTTTTGATTTTTGCAATGGGTTTAGACATCGTAGATGGTTTTTTCGATAAAAACGATGAGCTTACATTCTGCCAAGGAGAGTTATGTCAAGAAGCATTTACACATCTCATGCGGTTAAATGAAGAAGTGGCGGAGACCCTAGCACTTGGCATCTTAGGCTATAAACTCATAAAAACATTTGCCTTAAGTAGGGTAGAAGGGAGAACTATCAAAACAAAGAATACGTAAACTTAGAAAGTTTTATCAATGACATCACCGCGTACTTTACCAAGAGTAAATTGATCATCCCACTGTGCATATGCCCACGAACCTTCTTCTGCTCTGAATTGATCAACCGTATAATACGTGACGCCACCAATCTCTTCTTTCTTCCAGTGATGCACCTCACCCGCTACGGAAACAATACTTTTGCCATCAGCTACAGCATCCTGAAGAATGACATCGATTTCAGCGAGATTGTTGATTTCATAAGATTTTTTGACAGTCGTCAGTGCAAAAAGTGGATGATCAGAAAGAATAAGAACCTTCTCTTGGTCAGAAGACTGCAATGTGCGCGAAAGCCATAAGAGTTGTTCATAGTCAACCAAACCATGATCTCTGACTAGATCATCACGAATATATTTTGCCTTCTTGTTGTGCCATGTAATATCATGCGCAAGTGTGATGAGGTGTGCCTCATGTGCGAGACGCTCTTTTTTGGGAAGTGTGGGTGTCGCAGTGATTAACGAACGCACTTGCTCGACCTCCATCATTTTTTTCTTGCACACTGGATCATCTTTACAACTAAGCATCGATACACCGCCTGCAACAGTATCCAAGATAATAATGCGAACGTCATGATGTGTAAAAGTATAGTACGTTTTAGGACGATCAGTTTTCTCAAGCCAAAGTGCATACGAATCTGGATCTTCAGAAAGATCATGATCACCCAAGACATAATGCACAGGTCGAGCAATACGAGAAAAAGCATTCATCACAAAAGCCAAATCATCTTGTGCACTCAGCGTACAGTCTTCTAAGCGGTGAGCAACATTATCACCCAAACTTACTGCAAAATCAACAGACTGCGTGTTTGCAAAGTCGACGAATCGATTAAGATTTTCAGCCGTCGAAAAACGTCGCGTCTTACAACGGTCTATATCACTGATAAGCGCCACGCGCAAAGGTGGATAGTCAATTTCATCTACTAATGCTACTTCTTTCTCATTTGAGAAATGGATAAAAGCACCCGAAAGAGCAACAAGTAAAAGGAAAACAAAGGCAAACAAAAGAATAGATTTTTTCATAACTCATATTGTATCACGTATAAATAAGTGGCAAAAAAATCGTAGTAAATCATGGTAACAAGTAATGATAAGAATTAGCAAAAAACGGTTGACCATCTGGTGAATCAGTGCTATAGTAGACTTTCGTTATTGATGAATCCGAGTAAATTACAGAGGTCTCGATATTCATCCGCATGTTGCCTCAGTGACGTATAAGAAAGTGTGCAACTGTCAGATATCGAGTATAATTTACATGAAGAATTCATTTCTTATGGCATATGAAAAAAGAAGCCAGGCAGCAGGTAAGCGCATGCATGGCGGAGGATACAGTAAAAACAGATCCCGGTTTAGCAATAAAAGAAGTAGTGGTCGAGGCACAAAAAAGGAAAACATTCATCCTTCAAAGTTTATCAAAGAGGCCAAACCTCAGACACAGAAAGATTACCAAGCACAAAACAGCTTTGATGATTTCAATGTGCTACCAATCCTTGCAAGAAACATCAGAGCAAGACGTTTCAAATCACCATCACCAATCCAGGATCAGGCAGTTCCCATCGGTCTACAAGGTAAAGATATTATCGGCATTGCAAACACGGGAACAGGAAAAACAGTAGCATTTTCTATTCCAGTTATCAATCGTCTCTTAAAAGAAAAAGATGCGAAGGTCATTATCATGGCACCAACACGCGAATTAGCCAGTCAAATCCTGGATGAAGTAAAAACACTAGCACGCGGTGCGCGGATTTTTTGGTGCCTTTTAATCGGTGGAAGTCCAATGCGTATGCAACTCAGAGACCTACAAAAAAACCCACGTATCATAATCGGCACACCCGGCAGAATCAAAGACCACATTGAGCGCGGAAGTCTCGACCTCTCAAATGTAAATATGGTTGTGCTCGATGAAGTTGATCGTATGCTTGATATGGGATTTGTAAATGATATGCGACGTATCCTTGGCAAGATCACTACAAAAAAACAATCATTCTTTTTCTCTGCAACAATGGATCAAAAAATAAGCACACTCATAAACGAGTTTGCGCATGATCCTGTATCTGTCACTGTAAAAACAGGAGACACAAGTGATAATGTAGATCAAAACATTGTAGAGTATGCTACGAGAGAAGAAAAAATCCAAAAACTTGAAGAGATTTTAAAGGTAAACGAAGAAAATAAAACACTGATCTTTGATGAGACAAAGCGTGGTGTTGAGCGTTTAGCGCGCACTCTCACAGAGAAAGGATTTCGCACAGAGGCTATACACGGTGACAAATCGCAAGGCCAAAGACAAAGAGCGCTCACAAACTTTAAGAGAAGCAAAGCACGCATTATGATCGCTACTGATGTTGCAGCAAGGGGTATCGACGTTGCAGACATCACGCACGTTATCAACTACGCAACACCACAGAGCTACTCGGACTACGTCCACCGCATAGGACGAGCGGGACGAGCAGGTAAAGCAGGATATGCGCTGACATTTATTCCAATCGGCGAAGCAAAAGCACTCAATCAAACAAAGAAAAGAGCACCACAAAAAGTATCACACAAGCGATCAAATATGAGACGACACACCAAAAAGCCAGCACAAGCACGACAACGGTAAAAAAGAAAAAAACGAACTCTTTAAGGAGTGCACATGATGCGCTCCTTTTTGTACTCTCGGTAAGGTGAAAAACTTTCCTCTGAAACAATATAAGAAATCTATAGAGAAAAGTAACTTGTTAAAGATTATTGCATGTATGAAAAAACACGTTCTACCTTACGCGCTTTGATAGTAGAAAAATCATAGCAACCAAGCCATGGATGGTCTTTCGGGATGTCTTTCATGGCGATCGTTGCTTTCTCCATAGATGCTTTATCTTCCCAGTGCACGAAATCCACAAAACCATCTTCTCTGCGGCCAATCTCCCAACCAAGGAAGCCATCTTGTTTTTTCATCCACAGAGCAAGAATATCTTCAGCTGCATGGAGGAGTTTTTCCTCTGTAACACCTTGTGCAAGAGAATATTCAATAACATCTGTAAACATATTTTTTGATAAAACCTTTTTACAAAACAATTATAACACCTTAGCGCTCTAATTTTCCCCTGCGAAAAAAGTAGAGACTGCGGAGAGCACACCAGAGCCCTACAAGAAAAAGTGCAATGCTGAGTCCATGGATTTCACCAAAGGTCAGTACAAGGACAAGGACAAGTACAGAAGCGGTGAGTCGCCCAAAATTCAGTACGATCTCTCTGACTGCGATCGGTGTCGTAACGTCTGAAGGATTTGCTTTGTCATACATACTAGTAAGTGTGGGGAGGGAATAAACCGTGTGACCTATCCCACCAATAGCCTGACCAATCCCGGCAAAAAAAAGATTAAAGAAAAAACCTCGAATAAAAAAACTAATACTCATAAAGCTCATTCCAATGCCTTGAATGAGGCGAAGCCATGAATGATGCTTGTCCAAGCTATTGCCAATGAGAACGCAGATAAGCGTGCGAGCAAAATTCGTTGCGGTAAAAAGACCGCCCATAACAGCTAGGCTCACTTCGCGCAGACCCAAAAGAAATGGCCAAATAAACATTTGCGATCGACCGATAAGTCCCTCAGTGAAGTAAGGAAAATTCTCTTTTGAAATACAATACTTCATGATTCGCTTTGGATAGATACGCATAAACGATTTTTGCGGAAGTGAGACGAAAAAATACATACTAAGTCCAATCGTAAAGCCAGTTGCGATAAAAAGAAAAAACCAGAACGTCGGCAGAAGCAAAAGGAGAGATGCGCCAACGATTGGCGAAATAATGGCACTGATACGACCCAAAGCCAGCAACGAGCCAAGTGACTTAGCCTCATGTTCACCATCAAAGGAATATGCAAAAAGGCAGTGAAATGGAGTCCAATAATATCCTACAGCAATACGTTGCACTATACCCAGCAGAAAAAGCACTAGAACAAGAGAATAGTGTTCAATGAGAAATCCAATAAGAGCCAGGGCCGTAAGAAAAAGCATGCGAGCAAACCATGAAACAACAAAAGATAAGCGTACACCAAGGCGCGCTGTTATGAAATAGTTAGGGAGAACAACAACAATAGAAAGTGTCCAGAAAAAAACCTCATACCCGATAATAGCTAGCACTGGCACGCCTTGCGTATAAAAGTAAAGCGGTTGAAAAATACCATACATCCCAAGAAAAAATGTAATGATTGTATGGCCAATAGAAATAAAGGCATGATTGTGGCGGAGGTTAACAGATTCTAAATGTGGCATAAGAAATGTGAGTAAAAAACCGTATTGAAACAGACAAAAAAATGCAAGCGGCGACTACGTCGCGAGCCAATCAAGGAAGTATTCTGAAACGATCGTCACCTCATTATACCAAAGATCATAAGTAGTGACGTGCAGATTGCAATGGTGTTACAATAAGTACACTAAATGACAAAAACCAGATCATGAAAGAATATGACATTATCATCATTGGCGGCGGCGGCGGACTAAAGCTGATACAACCAGCATTAAAGTTAGGATTAAAAATTGCAGTGATCGAAAAAGAATCACTTGGGGGTACATGTCTAAATCGTGGATGCATACCATCAAAGATGCTCATCCATCCCGCAAACGTTCTCACCGCAGCAAAAAACATGCAAAAGTACAGCATCACAAATAAAGGGAAATATACTGTCAATTTTGCAGAGCTCATAGAGCGTGTCAGTACTACAGTAGACAATGAAAGCCAGGCAATAGCTAAAAGCTACAAAAAAAATCCACTGATTGACTACTATCATACAACAGGAAAATTTATCGCAGACAAAGTGATCGGTGTAGATGACATAGAGATCACAGCGCAAGCAATTTTTGTCGCTGTAGGATCACGACCGATGATTCCAGAGATTCCTGGGCTTGCAGATACACCATTTATGACAAGTAAAGAAGCGCTTCGCTCCAAACAACTACCAAAAAAACTACTTGTGATTGGCGGTGGTTACATTGGATGTGAATTGGGACACGTCTACGGTGCACTAGAATCAGAAACTACATTCTTCGTACGTGGAAAGTACTTCGAGCGTGAGGATGTAAGCATCCGCGAGGCATTCCAGAGCACATTTGAAAAAAGACACCACACCATCTACGGCCTGCGAGAGATGAAGGTTCAGCACAATGGAAAAGAATTTACGATTACAGGAAAAAATCCTGCAGGAAAAAAAATCATCGAAAGAGGTGATGCTCTACTAGTCGCAACGGGAATCATACCAAACACCGACACACTTGATCTAGATAAAACAAATATAGTAAAAGATGATAAAGGATTTATAAAAGTGAATGAATACCTTGAGACAGATGTTGAGGGTGTATTTGCGCTAGGTGACTGCATCGGTAGATATTTTTTTCGCCACAGTGTGAATTTTGAAGGGGAGTATCTCGCAAAAAATCTGTTCGAGGAAGAAGTAGATGCTATAAAGCCAATCAATTATCCACCGATGCCACATGCGGTATTCACATACCCAGAAATTGGCAGCATAGGGCTCACAGAACAAAAAGCACAGGAAGAGGGTTTTGACTTCTTAGCCGTAGAACACACGTACAAAAAATCAGCGCAGGGTATGGCAAGGCTCCCGGAAGAAGGGCTTGTCAAACTCATTATTGATAGGAACACGCACAAAATTCTCGGTGCACACATCCTCGGTGACGAGGCGGCGACCATGATCCACCAGCTTATCCTTGCTGTTACAATCGAATCAACAATAGAGGAATTATTACAGATGATTTATATACATCCTGCGCTACCAGAAATCGTGCGAAATGCACTGCGCAAAGCAAAAGAACAGCTAAAGTAAACTGATGGCAAAAAAAATAAAATACTACGGTTGTATCTCGCTTTCAAAAAAGCAGTACATCGCAGTGCAATCCACGATACTAATAGTTGCAGCTTTTTTATATTTCCACCCGATATCAGAAACACTTCTCGGTGGTCACGCCCGAAAAGTCATTATTGGAATCGCTCTTCTAGAAATCTGCGAACTCCTCTACTTCAAATACAAATTCCGACATGTTGAAACTGGCTAAAAATCTCATTGCACAAAAAAGACAGAAAATAAGAAAGTGATGAATCACTCACCACAAAGCATCCAAAGGGATCAGGACTTGCGCACTTAGTGTACTTTATCGTAAAATTTACGTTTTTCATCCACCTAGGCAGAGCTTTGGCTCATGAAAAGCCTCGATTTTGCCTAAAATTACACTCAAGAGTGTAAGTCCTAGAGATATAAAACGTCGCCAAACTCTTAGAGCCCATCTACAATCTCGCTTTATACGTGA
>CALIRC010000024.1 GCA_938044295.1 Minisyncoccota bacterium | reverse complement strand
CCTCTAGGTCCAAATTTATGTGTTTTACGGTTTTGCCGTTTATTGAAAGTGATTCGACGTGGCCTGTTGCGATCGGTTTGGTTTCCAAAAATCTTCTCCTTTAAAGATATAGTATTGTAATGAACCCTGTTTTACGTGGATATATTAGCAGTTTGTATGAAATTGATCAATGTTCTTAGGTTCAACTCATTTTTTGGTGCAGCGTGCTTGTTGCTTGTTGACATAATGCTATAAATGTTTTATAATAGTATCGTATTGGAAATAAGTCCATTGCTACTCGCACAATGCCAGAGGAGATGCATGATGAGTAAGAAAAGATTAAGTGAGGTGCTTTGCAGTATTGGATTGTTTAATGCTGTGGGCACGATAGAGTATATTGAAGGTAAACCACAAAAAATTGTTTCACGAAATAGCCGATTGCGGGTATGTATGGTCGTAATCAGGGTATTATGGTGATTTATGATGAACGCGGTGACCCATGGATTGTTAGTAATCGAAGAATGAAAGAATCTGAAGATTTGAGGTTTGATATTGAGGATATTCGTGATGATTACTCGTTGAAGCCTGGGGCATATGTTCCGCACGCGAATGATGACGGAACGTACAAGGCTATGTTGGATAGAATTGGCATATGTCTTTAAGTGGTTTAAGCTTCTGAAGGTTCGTTCTCAATTTTTTTTAATATTTCTTTCACAATTTAAGGGGAAACACGTGACTAAATCTTTTGTAGAATTTCCACACGGTATTGCAGCTACTTTGCAGACCACTGATAGCCATCCTCGATTTGAGTCATTGCCGCAATGGAAGGGAAAGAGTTCACCGCAACAATTGTTTCTTTCATTGATGCAAGACTTGTTGCCGGTTTTGGACATTTTTCGCTCGGAGGGCAACCTGGATGCGATTATTTCCGCAGAAGTTGCAGATGTTAATAATATGCTCAAGGAGAGAGGATTTGATATACAGTTAGAGGATTTGCAGACTCCAGATGCGCTTTATATGTTATCCATTATTCGTCAAGCAGTTCAGTGGAAACATGAAGGCGAAAAGGAGACAATCTTTTGTTCTGAAGAGGGTGATTCGTATGATGGTGTTACTCTTGAAGAAGGTGTTGATTTTTTTGAAGCACCTTCGCACCCTCATGGTGTGGCGCGTATCGCCACTAAAGATCCGAAGAAATTTGTTTTTATGACGATCGCAGATGGATTTTCGCAATCTCCACTGGGTCTTACAGGAGCAATAACATGTTTGCATCATGATTTAGTGCCGGCTAGTCGTTTTGACTTTTCAGCTCTTTCATTCCCGATGATCGATGCAAATATAGAGACTGATATTAGCTGGTGTGCAGGACTGCATCGCGGATCATTTTCAATTCTGGAAGCTTTGCAGCAGACGATGTTTCAAATGAACCACATCGGTGCAGTAGCAGAGACAGCAACTGCGATGGCTGGTTTGGAGTCTTTAGGACCTAAGACATTGGAGATTGATCAACCGTTTTTTCTCTGGATGACTCAAGATGGGATTGATATTCCAACTTTCTTTGCTTTTTTTGCTCAAGATGTATGGAGTGATCCTGGGGACGTGAATTTTGACTAACTATTAGAATTAGTTTTATTTAGTGGCGGCGTACAGATTGTGCGTCGCCTTTTTATTATGCGACGAGCTGAGAGAAATATCTGTGATGCAGTCACATATATTTTCAAGGTGAGGCAGCATAAGGATTCACATACTTTGCAGCTTGCTGCCAAAGGTAGGACACGAACCAAGAGTATTTGCTGTCATAGTCTGCATGTTTACATCGGAGCAGTTGATTTTTTTGAAATTATATCTTGTACTTTGCGTACTAGATTTTATTGTGATTTGTTGCTATGTTATAATTTGTATTACATTAATATTTTAGGGGAATTATTATGGATCAACTGAATGAAACGTTGCGATTGTATTGGAAGCCGATTTTGGCTGCTTTTTTTGTACTTGCTATGGTTTTGCTTTTTCGAGGATGTGTAAAAGAAGAGAAGGTTGCACCAGCTCAACCTACGCCCTCCGCTAAAAAAGTTTCTGGTAATTATATTCCATATACGCGTCCTGCGGATGCTTCGCCGATCACTGGTGAGTCGTGTGCAAACCATGCGAAGCGAACTTATGGCGTGATGTTTAATGGTGATCGCGGTTCGCGACAGTATTTTTCAAATCTCTCGCAGGCAGACTTCATAGCAGAGATCCCGCATCGCATGGGACACGGACAGCCGCGTATTCTCGCTGTCTATGGTTGCAACATGCCAGAAACGGTGGGTCCGATGCGTAGTGGTCGTGTCGATCATATCAACGTCGCTGCGTCTCTGGATGCGGTCTATGTACCGTGGGGTGGTTCTAGCGTAGCAAAAGCCCTTCTAAAGCGTGGTGGGATCGATCAGTTGGATTGTAATGGTGAGATCGCGCCGGGTGGTGGCGCTGCATGTTTTCGTCGAACTGGTCCGATGAATACTCTCGAAAAAGCCTCTGTAAATCTTCCGAAACTTGCTTCTGTTGCGCAGGCGAACAATTATCGCTCCACAACGAATTTTAAAGGTTTTGATCATCAAGGGGAGTTGGCAGTTGCCCAGCGACCTGGTTATAGTAAAATTTTTGTGAAATATGATGATCCGTATCGTGTAGAGTATGAGTATGATTCCCAGACAAATAGTTATAAGCGTTTTTTCCAGGGAAAGCCAGATATCGATTATGAAACAAAGCAGCAGTATGCACCGAAGAATTTGATTACAATCATTACAAAAAAAGAGGCATGGTACGCTGAAGAAGATTATGTCGGCAAAGGTCTCGATGATCCGTGGGCTGGCGTTGCAGAGAGTAACCGTAAACGAGACTCAGGGCAGTATCCGAATATGCAGCTTGGTGATGCGTGGTTTGATACGAAGTTTGAAGGTGAAGCTCGGTTTTTCTTTAACGGTCAGGATGTGAAGGGTACATGGAAAAAGGCAGATGCGCCTGATGCGAAGTTTGAGTTTTTTGATCGTGCTGGAGCGCCGATTCACTTTGTGCCTGGGCAAATCTGGATGCATGTACTGGAACATGATCGTAAAGTTTCACATGATTCTGAAGAGGAATACCTTGAGAAGCAAGCAGAGCAACAAGCAGGTGTGCAGTAGAGTGTTACTATAAAAAAAGTCACGTTTGTGTGGCTTTTTTTGTTTGTGGTATTGTTAGTACTATGGATCGGATTTGTCTTTTTTTCTCATTACATGCAAAGAATCTGGATCATGTTTAGGATGATGCTTTTTGAGAGGCTTATGTGGAATGATTGATTTGATTACATTAGAACTTACGTACTTGGTGTGCTTTGTCGCTAAAATTACACTCATGTGTGTAAGCCCTATCAATAAAAATCTAAGTAGTTACTGTGATACATTTTTACTATGGAGAAGAGGGATTTCTATTGGAGCAGTCTGTGCGTTTGGTGCGAGATGATTTTTTGGTAAAAAATCCTCGCGCAACACTTACTATTTTTGATTGTTCTGAGGAAACCACTTTGGCGATGCTGGAATCTGCACTAGGTGCGCAGAGTCTTTTTTCAGACGTGCAGATCGTTGTTATTAAAAATTTCTTTCAACATTTTCCTGCTCAAGATCAGCGGTTTTTGAAGGATACGCTTGCGAAGCTCAGTGGTGATGATTGCGTGGTTTTTTCCGAAGATCGGATGCCACGTAAGAATGCTGCGCTGTTTACATGGCTTCTTACACATGCAGATACACTGCTAGAGTGTAAGAAATTGGAGGGTACAGTACTTGCATCTTGGGTAGAAGATGCTTCCCGTAGTACGTACGGATCTTCTATCTCCACTGCGGCGATTCGCGCTCTTATACTTGCTGTGCGTAATGATTTGCGACGACTTGACCTGGAGTTGCAAAAGCTTTCTCTTTATGCGGCCGATCGAACCATTACTGAGGACGATGTGGAATTACTTGTGCATGGGGAGATTTCTGGTGATATGTTTGGACTTATAGAGTCGTTAGCTGGTGGGGATGCGCGTCGTACGCTTATACTTCTGAAGACGCAGATTGTTAGTGGGGATGATCCGCACTATATTTTTTCAATGTATGTTTACCAGATTCGCACACTACTGCTTGTGAGCAGTTTTTACCATGACCAGGGAATTTCTGATCAAAGAACCATTGCTTCTGCGCTGAAGTTGCATCCGTTTGTTGTACAGAAATCACTGGGACTTTTGCGTCGTGTATCGCAACGAGTTTTAAAAGATGCGCACAAAGCACTTCTGTTTATTGACCGCGATGTGAAAAGCGGTCGCAGAGATTTGGTTAGTGCGCTTGAAATGTTTGTAGTGCGAGGAGGATGATTTTTGTTTTTGTTGTCAATCAAAAAAATCCCCTATGGTAGGGGATTTTTTTACTACATGGCTTTTAATGCTTTGGAGAGTCGACTTTTTTTTCTGGCCGCAGTATTTTTTTTGATTACTTTTTTGCTTGCAGCTTTGTCGAGTGTTTTTTGTGCTAAGAGGAAGAATTTCTTTGCGTCGTCTTTTTTGGCTTCGGTTACAGCTTGCTCAAATGATTTGATTGCGCTGCGGTAGGTGCCGCGTACTTGACGATTGCGGAGGATTTTTCTTGCGTCTGAGCGCATCTCTTTCATCGCTGATTTTTTGATTGGCATAGATCGTGGGTGCTAATGGGAATTATGATTTATGAAATATGTGAAGGCTTGTAGATACAGGCAAGAGCGTGCCTCAATAACCTTCTTCTTGTCACATCTTAAGAGACTGTGATTTGTAGCTAGTTGCTTATTTATAGCATAAAATCTCTGCTTGTGCAAGATGTGAGTGATCATACACCTCTTGCTTTTACTTTGTGTCGGCATTTTGGGTTTCTGCATGCTACAATAGGCAGTATTCGTTTGTTTATAAGCCTCTATTTATCTCTATTATGATTCGTTCTCTTTCTGGTACCGTTGTTCACTCTTTGGATCCTGACATCACACTGGATGTGCGTGGTGTAGGATATGGTATTTTTGCTACTGGACATACCTGCGCGTCTGCTACTACAGGAGAAGTTTTGCAACTGCATATTTATATGCATGTGCGGGAACAAGAGATTTCTCTTTACGGGTTTCGTAGTGTTTCAGAGCGGACGTTATTTGAACATCTGATTAGTGTGTCGGGCATTGGACCGAAGGCAGCTCTGGGCATCCTCAACGCTGCGGATGTTTCACAGATTAGTGCTGCAATTATAAATAAAGATACTTCTATTTTGACTGGAGTCTCTGGTATTGGTAAAAAAACAGCTGAGAAAGTGATTATCGAACTACAGGGCAAAGTCGATGCATTTTCTGATGCTGATGTTGCTCATGCAACACGTGATAGCAGTGCAGTGGATGCGCTTAAGTCGATGGGCTATAGCGTCGGTGAGGCTCGTAGTGCGCTTGATGGCGTAGACAAGGATGTTGTGGACGTCAGTGAGCGGATTAAGCTTGCGCTTAAAAGTCTGGGTAAATAATACCACCTCCAAATAACTACCCAACACCCAAGTGCACACTCTCGCGGCTGCGACACCTACCACAGCTGCTTATGGGTCTCGACACACTGCGCATCTGTGGCAGATGTCTCGCTCACGAGAGAGCACACTTAATGTAGGCTGGTTATTTGGAGATGGTAATACGAATTGATTTTAACCAAAGTTATCGATTATAATTTTTTCTTTTTGTACATCTAGTTCTGCGAGGATGCTTTGCATGGCTTTTGTGAAGCCACTAGTGCCGACGATATAAAATACTGGCAGAGTGATGTCTGGAACATATTCTTCGATGAATGCTTTGTCGATCCTGCGAGATTCACCCTCCCAGTCACTTGTATTATCTGTGATTGCGTGGATGCATCTGTAGTTCTCTAGTGCGACCTCACTCATCTCCTGGAAGCATGGTGCTGACTTCATTTCTCTATTTGAATAGATCAGCGTGACTTCTCTGGAAGATTTTCTGTGGTGCATGTCTAGAAGCATTGATCGGGCAGGCGTGATCCCGACACCTGCTGTCAGAAATACTACAGGAATTTTCATGTCACTAGGGAGTTGCATATGCCCTAGTGGTCCTTTGAGTGTGATCTCGTCTTTTGCTTTTAGTGTTTGCATGCTCTGTTTGAAGCCGCTGTCGCTGGAACGCATGATAAAAGCAAGATACTCTTGGTGCGGGGCACTTGCCATAGAGAGTGAGCGAAATGCTGGCCTTTCGTCTTCTACCTTTGGATTCATGATTTCTATCACAGCATATTGTCCTGCGCGAAAAGTGAATTCTTCTGGTTTTTCAAAAAGATACTTGTAGGTATTATCTGCTACTTCTTCTTTTTTTACGAAAGTTGTGGTGTACTGCTGCATATGGTTTTATGTGTGTATTAGTGTTTTTATCTGTTTATTTTCTGTGAACATCTGTTTATAGTATGCTAAGAGATGTATGCTGTCAAAATACACTTTGTGGTTTTTTTGTGCTAACACTGTAAATGTACTTTGCTTTTATTAATGTCTAGTCAACTTGACACTTGCTAAATTTGTTTTGTATACTTATACTGTATGGTATCTATAAATCACTAAATTCTTAGGGACTATGAAAATTCTCAGGGATCAGACTTTTTGGCTCGGTGCGATGACTGCGTTTGCAATTGTGTTTTTCTTTTTGTTTGTCGGTATGGCACAGGATAAAGTTAGTTTTCATAGTGATGGTAGCGGTGCTCCCGCTCGTGCACAAGCACCTACAAATGGCAACGCAGGCAATGGCGCTCCAGCACCTGCAAGCCCACGTGATCAAGTTGTTGCTGTTGCAAAAACAGCTAAAGTCAATGCAAAGAAATTTGCGGAGTGTATTGATGAAGGTAAGTACGTAGACTACGTCAAAGATGAAATTGTAAAGGCAAACAAAGCTGGTGCACAAGGTACTCCCTATAGTATTGCAATGAAAGGTGACAAGAAAGCTGTGATTAGTGGTGCACTTCCCAAAGATCAAGTGATTGCAATCCTTGATGGTTTAGATACTGCTGAGCCGCTTGATGTGGAAGTTGCCCCTGTGACTGATCGCGATTACACGCGAGGTGCTGAAAATGGTGCGATTACGATTATTGAATACTCTGACATTGATTGTCCGTTTTGTAAGCGTTTTCATACTTCTATGAAAGAGCTTATTGCTGAGCGTGATGATATTACATGGGTGTATCGTCATCTTCCGCTGGCGCAATTACATCCAAATGCTGCATTCAAAGCTGAAGCTTCAGAATGTGCAGGTGAAATCGGTGGTAGTGAAAAATTCTGGACATTTCTCGATGGTATTATCGAGGCATAATCTGTTCTTACAGCACGCCGACAGACAGTCGCCATTTTTTACTAGATGGCGACTGTTTTCTTTACAGGACAAGCGGATTGTGATAGCGTAGAGTAACGTAGTACTTATGCTTTTTGTAGTTTTGTCAGATGACAATATCTGGAAATTGTATGTTCTATAGAAACTCTTCAATGGCTTATGGAATCATACATCTTAGCACATCAGATTGGTTTTTTTCTTTTTGGGCTTAGTGGGTTTGTACTGTCATTTTTCTTACTAGCTTGGGTATTTATACTCTGGAGAAAAATGTGTCGTCTTCAATCTACACTAGATGTTTTTCTCTCAGGTAAGGATGCTCAGACACTTGAAGATACCATTCTCCGGCATGATGCTCAGCTTATACACCTTGATCATGAAATTAGTGAGCTCTATGCTATCTCAAACAAGGTGCACCACTTGGGTCTCTCTAGTATGCATAAGACACAACTTATTCGATTTAACCCTTTCAAAGATCTCGGTGGAAATCAAAGTTTTTCCCTAGCACTTCTGGATGGTCATAACAATGGGACAGTCCTCTCTTCACTGCACACACGTGAAGGAACACGTATTTATGCAAAGGAGGTCGTTTATGGCAATGCGACGACAAACGATTTCACCAATGAAGAGCGTGAAGCTATTACGCTCGCCATGCAAAAAAAGCTGAAAACCAGCTCAAAAAAGTAATTACCCTCTTCTATCCATCATTAAGATACATATCATGTCTACTGCGCCTGCACAAAAAAAGATTAGTATTCCTAGCACTGTTACCGTGAAGAAGTTTGCAGAGCTTTTAGACATGCCTGTGACTGCAGTTATTACGGAACTGATGAAAAATGGCCTCATGGCAACGATTAATGAAGAGATTGATCTTGATACCGCTACGATTGTTGCACATGACTTTGGCTTTGATGTTGAAGAAGATTTAGAAGTCGGTGCTGATGAAGCACTTACACTTGAGCGTCTTTTAGAGATCTGTGATAAAGAAAAAGAATCGGAACGTAAACTCCTTGCGCGACCTCCAATTGTGACGATCCTCGGTCATGTGGATCATGGTAAGACCACTCTCCTTGACTCGATTCGTCAAGCACAGGTTGCCGATGATGAGCACGGGGGTATTACACAGCACATCAGCGCCTATCAGACAAAAAAGAAAGGTAAGGCAATTACTTTCATTGACACTCCTGGTCATGAAGCATTTGCAGCGATGCGTGAGCGCGGTGTTTCCATAGCAGATATCGCGATCCTTGTAGTTGCTGCTGATGATGGTGTACGTCCGCAGACAAAAGAAGTTATCTCCTACCTTGTAGAGAAAAATATCCCTACAATTGTCGCAGTAAACAAGATTGATAAACCAGATGCCAATGCTGCACGCGTGAAGCAAGAGTTAAGTGAGCACAATGTACTTATTGAAGAGTGGGGTGGCAAGGTTATGTGTAATGAGATCAGTGCAAAAAATAAAATTGGTATTAGCGAGCTTTTAGAGAGTGTCCTTTTACTTGCAGAAGTTGAGAGCTTTAAAGCTGACGCATCGCGCAATGGCCTCGCTGTGGTTTTAGAATCACATATGGATCAACAAAAGGGTCCCGTAGCTACTACTGTGGTAAAGACTGGTACGTTGCGAGTAGGTCAGGATATTTCGGTTGGTAAAACATATGGACGCATCCGTCGTATGGAAGATTTTAATGGTCGCAGTATTGAGAAAGCACCTCCGTCGATGCCGATCACTATTTTTGGTTTGAATGATACAGCTGAGACGAATGATATCGTGCAAGTTGCAGATGCCAAACGAAGTGCACGACTCAAATCTCAGGAAACAGCCGAGCGCCTTGGTGGTGGTCGCCGTAATGTGAAAAGTATGGCCGATACAGCAGACCTTCCCAAGCTAAATATATTAATTAAGGCTGATGTGCAGGGCTCGGTAGAAGCGATTGAACAACTTCTTGATGCTATTCCGCAAGAAAAAGTCATGGTGCATTATATTGATACAGGTGTGGGTAATATCACAGAAAGTGATGTGAAGCGTGCGCTTAGTGCTGGCGCAGTTCTCTATGGTTTTAATGTTGACGTCAATGCTGTTGCTAGCCGTTTAGCTAATGACGAAATTGAGATTAAAACCTATAAAGTCATTTATGAGCTTATCGAAGATGTGAAGACGAGGCTTTTTGCCCTCCTTCCCGAGGAAATTGAACGTACTG
>CALIRC010000023.1 GCA_938044295.1 Minisyncoccota bacterium | reverse complement strand
CCCAACACCCAAGTGCACACTCTCGCGGCTGCGACACCTACCACAGCTAGCTTATGGGTCTAGACACACTGCGCATCTGTGGCAGATGTCTCGCTCACGAGAGAGCACACTTAATGTAGGCTGGTTATTTGGAGATGGTATAAATTGCATTTGCAGTTTGTGTTGCAATTTATATTACTTCTTTGCTACGATCCTGGAAAAGAGGTGTGTAGATTTCTCATCTCTTGCGTGCCACTTTTAACCCTTTTAGGACTTCCTCACTTTGCACACCGCTTTGTTACAAACATTCCTTTTTCTGACGATGTACGTCAGCACGTCTTACAGAAAAAGGATTTTTTGCGCCTCACATTGCACTATATTGAGGAAGTCCTCTCTTTATGAGGATATGCTTTTTCCTTTTCTATAGACGGGATTGTAGTATTTTTTCTTGAACTTATTTTGCCACCGGGTAATATATTTTTTTGGCTTTCTTGGTATCTGATCGAAGAGAGTACAATACGTACTACAATAACCTTTTTTTCTTTTGATACAGATACTACATGCAATGAAAAGAATATGACAGGCAAGATTTTTACAATTGTAGTGATCATCTGCCTTTATTTCTTGACATAGATGACATGTAGAGACAATCTCCTGGGTGATTCGCTCACCAAGGCGGTCGTCGAAAACAAAATTTTTTCCTATAAACTTATTTTCTAGCCCCTCCTCTTTTACCTGGCGATCGTAGTCTATAATACCGCCTTTTATGTGCGCAACGTCCTTAAAGCCTTTGAATTTGAGCCATGCTGATGCTTTTTCGCAGCGAATTCCTCCTGTGCAATACATGAGAACTTTCCTATTTTTTTTATCACCAAGTTCTTTTTCAACACTGATTAATTGTTCCCGAAAAGTGTCGACCTGCATAATATGCGCTCCCTGAAAATGACCAACCTCAGCTTCATACTGGTTGCGCATATCAACTACTAAAGTATCGGCGTCTTCTACCGCCTCATTCACTTCTTTTGCTGTCATATACTTTCCTGTGTTGGTTGGATCAAAATCTTGATCATCTATACCATCAGCAACAATTTTTTTCTTCACTTTTATTGTTAGCTTCCAAAAAGATGGTACTACTGACTCCTCTCGTGCAATTTTATATGGCACTTTTTTGAATTGAGGGATTCCCTGCATGAAATGATCAAATGCTTCCCACGCAGGCAGTGGTACGTTCATTTGTGCATTAATACCCTCTTTCGCAATATAGATCCGGCCTTTGCAACCTATCTCATCATAGTATGCGAAAAGCTTTTCTCGCATTGCTCGCGGATCCTCTATATGAACGTACTTGTAAAAAGATAATGTTCTGCGTGCAAAATCTTCCGCTGCAATTTCTTTTAGCGACTCTTCTTTACTTTTTCTATTTGATTTATACTGCTGATTCATAATTTTATTTTCACTACTCAGTACTTTCTAGCTTTTTGTACGCTAGAAAAATTATTATGAAAGAAAGTGGGATTGTTATGATCATCCCAATCCCAATTGACAATAGACCTACGATGTTCAGGGAGGTTATGCCAGCACATATTTTGAAAATTTTTACTTCCTTACCTCGTGTCATTTTCCAACTCTGCTTTACTGACTGCACGAGATTCTTATCTTGAGCAATGATGATGATTCCCACAAAAAGAAATCGCAAAAAGAAGTACAGATGTACGGTTATAATACATACAATCAACGGCCAGGCCTTTACAGCCTCATGATCACCTGTAAGTGTACTTTTAATGAGACTATACACGACTACTTCAAAAATAACTATTAAGAAACCAACCAAGCAATAGTATAAAAAGTAATTTAATGCTTTGTGCGTGTTTTTGTAGCCAGTCCAGAGTGCATTATATGCAGACTTTTTATCGTCTATCATTTTCAAAAGAGCTTGTATAAACCCTATGCGTAGCATCACATCAATCACACCTATTATTACTGCTGCTAGCAGTAAATACCGTGTAGTATTCACAACATGGAAGTGCAGAAAAGATTCTATAGCTCCCAATGCAAAAGAAAGTGTTGTAAAAATGGCTAGGCACACACTTAAGAAAAACCACTCTTTTTTATATATATTCCATGCGCTGTAAAGGAGTGAGCGAAAATGCAGCTGCTTCATCAGTTTTTTCAGTTTACGTCTGTATACCCAGCTTGTGCAGGATTTATTTCTGGTACTATTTCTTTTTGCGCTACTTGTTCGCCATGTGCATCTACGAGATATTTATAGAAAAGCGTAAAAAAGATTGATGCGACTGGAATTGCGACAAATAGTCCAACAATCAATGCAAGTAAACCGAGAATCGTAATACCAATCATGATTGCAGATACTGCTACCACGGACCAGAAGTTTCCTTTCGTGATTCGTGCACTTTCCTTTAGGGCGTCTATAGCAGTTAGCTTTTTGTCAATTACTAGATATGGTGCAAATGAAAATCGAACTGCAATGATAATGCCTGGGATAATCAATAAGATCAAACCGATCACTACCGCGATAATATAAATTATCATTACTAGTATGTAGTGTATCAGCGATTCCATAGGTTTGTAGCCCTTGAAAATATTTTCGATTGCAGGTTTTTTTCCACGTGTATACCCAATAGTCTCTCGATACAACCCCACTTGTAACACTGTTTTTATCACAAAAAGAAGTAGGACAGCTATGAGTCCAGAACCACCCAGTAGTGGTGAGTCTTCGCCTCCAAGATACTCTCCAAGTCCCTCAATTACAGCCATTGTGAGCATAGCGATAATAAAAAATGCCCATTCTTTTTTGAAGAGCCCCCATGCTTGACTAAGGAGAGTACCATAATCTACTTTCGCTATTTTCATATAATATGAATAATTATTAACTTTTTGTTTTTCGAACAGTCTTATGATTGCGTGTATCCGCTGACTTCTTGTTTTATACTAGATCATTTATTTACTTATTTAGAGTAGAGGATCATGCCCTTTCAAATGGAGATATATATACATGCAAATCATTTTTTTTACTATTACGTAAAAATTTATTGCTATTTCCTGTCTTCATTTTGCCATAATCCTTTCTTTTTTGCAATTGCTTCTTGCTGAAGAGCTTTAAATTTTTTTGTGTGTTGTACATCAGGAGGAAAGGTTACCATCTTTGCGTAACCTTCACCAATCATTTGTGCATTGATCCACTGATCTCCTACATACACATGTCGAAGCAACCTTCCATAGCGATCTGTTTCGGATACGTCTTTTGTTAGTGTAACCTCTTTTTGATCAATGAGACTCTTTAAGTGTTCTGTGGCTTCTTCGTATAAATACTCTCCAATCTCTGGTGTGTCAATTCCGAGCATTCTGATCTTTGATCCATCTTCCATTACAAGCGTGTCACCGTCCACTACAAATTTTACTTTTCCATTTTCTTGGTGCTTTTTTTCGTTTTCTGCACTTTTACTATCCTCATTTACTTGCTCAATTGAAATGTTCTCTAAACCTGGAAACTCTACTGGAAAATCTGCATTTTTCTTGAGTGAATCTCCTAAGAGAAAGAATAATATTGCACTCACAGTTATACCGAAAATAAAGGTGACCCAGGATTCTCTTTTTTCCATAAACTTTCATTTAAGTGAAGGTGATCACGCATTTCACCTGTATGTTGCGTTATTCCATGATTCCATCAAGGTTTACATCATAGAGCATTGCTTCAGACACGAGACGATAGTCTATGATTTCTTTTTCGCTGAACCATAGTGATATTTCGTATTCTGCTTCTTTTGGATTATCGCTGCAATGTACGAGATTTCTTACACCCCTTTCATCTACATTTGCGATTTGATATGAATCAATTGCATAGTCACCACGGATCGATCCAATGTCAGCAGACGTTGGCTCAGTGCCTCCGACGAGCTTTTTTACCACAGTTGTAGCCGCGTTTCCTTCAACGACCATAATCACCACAGGACTGGCTATAATATAGTTTATAAGAACACGAATAATGTCTTTGCCATATTCGATCGGCTCTTTATCCACAGTCATGTTATTCTTCTTTCGATCTTCTACTGTGATTTCACCTTTTTTTTGGAACCACTCATCGTCTTTATTGTAGTGCTTCCAACAGGTATCTTCATCTGCCATAACCATTTTCATCGCAGTCATTTTTAGTCCAACACGTTCAAATCGAGAAATAATTTCTCCTGTTAGCCCTCTTTGTAAAGTGTCTGGTTTTAAGATCACAAAGCTGCGTTCTTTTTTTGGATGGTCCATTTAACTTTTCTTATTTGTTATTAATATGACGGTAATCATAGCATGATTCTTGCTCTGTGTAAACAAAAAACTCCCCAAAATGAGAAGTTTTTTGTAGATTTTTCTCTCTTTATCTCCCACCAACAAGTGAGTTTTGGTAATCCTCAAGATCAGACCATTGTCCATCTCGTGCCATTGCTGCTTGCTCTGGCCATGTTCGTGGGTCATGCATTTTAAATCTATTTCCAGCGTTTGTAAGAATTGTTTGCAGTGTATCCGTATCAGTTTGTGCCAAATCGCTCCACGTCATAATACCATCGTTTTTTAATAGTTCTTCTATTTTTGGTCCTATGCCTTCTACAACTTTCAGATCATTTTGATCAACACTTAGTGGGAGCTCATCCGACGTGACAACCTCTTTACCACCTAAGAAATGCCGCAAAATATATCCTAGGATGAATGAGACGAGGAGCATCGTTAGAATCTCAAATATCGCCCAACCACTCGAGAGATTTCCACAACTTTCAAAGAATTCCATAAATTTTTTTTAGTTAAGTTATTATGATTCGTTCTTGCGCTCTTTTTGTGCGCAGTACAGTTTGTTTATTTGAGCTCGCGTTGTATTTAAAACGTGTCCAGTTGGTGCTGGTAGTCCATGTGGATCAAGAACTTCTTTTTTGTACTTTGCCTGAAAACGCTTAATTGCTTCAATATCTTTTTCGCCGTATGTGCTGTCTACAGCAAGATTCTCTCCTTGGTATTCATTGAGGAATTCTTCTACTTTTTTTGCATCTGCTGCTTTGTTTGCTGCTCGACCGCGTTTAAGATAGCCTGTGAGGTAATCTGTGCATACTGCTGGTTTTTTCTCGACTATTTTCTTTGGTTGTGTTTTTTGCTCTGGCTCCGGTGTGGGTTCTGGCTTCTTTTCTATCTCTGGCTCTGGCATTGGCTTTGGCTTTGGCTCAAGTACTTTCTTAGGCTCTGGTTTTGGTTCATTTTCAGGAATATTGACTACTTTTTCTGCTCTTGCAGGCGCAGTAGACAGTGTTGGCTCTTTCGCTGAACATTTGTCTTTAATCTGACAAACGTAGAGATACGTCGAAAGAATCGCCCATAGGATCGCAAATAATACGATCGATGCGGTTCGAGACATAGTTTGTTTTTAAAAATTTATATTTGTTTATATTTTACCATATTTTTATAATGCACAGAAATTACAGCATCAATAATAAGTCATTTTGCGTTGCTTTACACGTGTTTAGATAGATTCTTTCTCGATAAAAAATTCATATTTCTTAATATGTGTCACTTTATACATTTTGTATTAAAAGCCTTCCGAGTGCGTAAACTGCAACTCCAATAAAAATAATCTCAAGGAAGACATTTGAATAATTGCGATCAATCCAGACGCGGTAACAAAGGCAAGTACCGCCAATAAAATTTAGAATGTTGTATATAAATGATTTTGGCTCGGCAAATTCAAATGTGAGCACTATGTACGCTGACACAACAGATAATGCACCGATCCAGCCAATGAAGTTGTCTGTTTTTGTTGCTGTAGACATGATTTTACTTTTACGTGTGGCGCGCAAAGAAAGTTCTTTTTACTGCGTACGCTATTTACTTATGTATTTTCTCACTATTCTCTTTGTGCTTTTTATATATTATAGCATCATCACTTTTACGTCCTTGATTCTCTTCATAGAAAAAACCACACCTGGAAGGGATGTGGTTTGGTGAAAATTATACTGCGGTAAAACTTTATTTGTGCAGTGGGAACTTTTTGCACATTGTTGTTACTTCTTTTTTTAGTTTTTGAATTTCTTTTTTGTTGTCGATATTATCACATGCAGCGTTAATCCATGCAGCAATTTTTTTCATTTCTTTTTCACCCATTCCGCGTGTGGTCACTGCTGGCGTTCCTAAACGAACACCACTAGGATCAAATGGGCTGCGAGGATCTTCTGGAATCATATTCTTATTTAGTGTGATTCCAATTTCATCTAGTACTTCTTCGACTTGCTTGCCTGTGAGGTTTTTACTTGTCATGGTATCGATTAGTAAAAGATGGTTCTCAGTTTTGCCAAAGCAAATTTTAAAACCATATTTCTTCAATTCTTTTTCTATTACCTTTGCATTTGTGATGACCTTTTTAGCATATGTCTTAAAAGATGGTTTTAGCGCTTCACCAAATGCGACGGCACGTGCAGCAATATTGTTCATGTGAGGTCCACCTTGCAAACCTGGAAATGTGGCAAAGTCAATAGCTTTTGCATACTTTTTTTTGCATAAAATGATCCCGCCACGTGGTCCACGAAGACTTTTGTGTGTTGTCGATGTTACAACGTCACAGTAACGCGTTGGATTTGTTAGTGCCTTGCCAGCGACAAGTCCAGCGATATGTGCCATGTCCATCATCAATATCGCGTCGACTGCGTCCGCAATCTCACGGAATTTTTTGTAATTTAGGTTTCGCGAATATGCACTAAATCCTGCGAGAACGATTTTTGGTTTGTGTTTTTTTGCTAGCTGCATGAGCTCATCGTAATCTATAGATCCATCCTTGGCAGTTGTGTATCGCGCAAAGTCATAGATTTTAGCACTTAGTGTAACTGGATGCCCATGGGTTAAATGTCCACCATATGCCAAATCCATTCCAAGTACTTTATCACCTGGTTCTAACAGTGCACTATAAACGACCATGTTTGCTGGTGCTCCTGAATGTGGCTGCACGTTTACATGCTCTGCTCCAAACAGTTTCTTTGCGCGATCGATTGCGAGATTTTCTACTTGGTCAGTATATTTCTGACCACCATAGTACCTTTTACCTGGGTATCCTTCTGAATATTTGTTCGTCATGACACTACCTAAAGCTTCCAGCACTCCTTGTGATACGTAGTTTTCAGATGCGATGAGCTCGATACCTTCTTTTTGCCTTTTGAGTTCACCTGTAATTGCTGCTGCAACTGCTTTGTCTTTTTTTGTGAGTGTATTCATGTGGTAATTTTATATGGTTTCTTAGTGCATCAATGCGCGATGAAAAATAGTTTTTTCTCTGCGCTGTTATGTGTAGTGTCATATCATAGTTTTTGTCTATATTCTTGTACATTAGAGCTCTTCAACGATCTTTCGAAACTGATTTCCACGATCAAACTCATTTTTAAAAACTCCAAAACTGGCTGCGCCTGGTGAAAGCAAAATAACATCACCTGTAGCACTTTTCTCTCTCGCATATTCGAGCGCTTTTTCCATAGAATCAACGATTTCAATTTTACGATCTTTTGCCTTTTCTGGCAAAATCTTTTTGAGTGCGAGTATGAATTTGTCAGTAGCTGCGCCTTCTATAAATACTACATCCTTGGTTTTATCGCTGATCACTTGTGGCAAATCGCCAACAGGAAGATTCTTGTCAGATCCGCCTGCAATGAGTATTACTGGCTCAGAAAATGTTTCGATACCAGCTACTGCTGATTCTGGGTTTGATGCGGCAGTGTCATTGTAGTATTTGACGCCATCTACTTCTCGCACAAATTCTAGTCGGTGCGGAACGCGTGGAATTGTTAGCAATCCCTCTTTGGTTTCCTCCAGTGTGAGGCCTGCCGCTCGTACTGCTCCAATTGCTAAGAGCACATTGATATAGTTGTGTTTTCCTAGAATATCAATTTCTTTTATTGCTATGAAACGTTTTGCATCAACACCATCATTACAGTAAATATCTCCGTCTTCGAGAAAAACACCCCTACCACTTGTTAATCTCTCTGTACTCGCTGTAAGAACTGTACTGGGTACATCATCTTCAATTTCTGCAAGTTTTTTGTCGTCAACATTAAAAATAAAGAAGTCTTTTGCTTTTTGATGTAGAAAGATTTGTTTTTTATCGTTAAAGTAACTTTCCATGGACTTGTAGTAGTTCATATGATCTGGAAAGATATTTGTAAAGACTGCGATTTGTGGACTCAACTTACAATACTTTAGCGCACTTAGTCGCCAACTAGAGAGCTCGAAAACGACGATCGTGTTTTTCTTAACATATGATAGACGATCAAGAATTGCAATGTTTTCTACACCAAAAAGAACAGGAACTCGTGATCCCTTTTTCAAAAGATGGTAGATCATTCTTGCTGTTGTTGTTTTACCTTTTGTACCTGTAACGCCAACAATTGGTACGGTGCATAATTGAAAGAAAAGACTGGCATCTGTTTCCACTGGAATGTTCTGTGCAAGTGCAATTTTTACATGTTCGTTTGTCCATGGACACGATGGCGTCTTAATCACCATGTCGACATTCATGAAATCTTCTCTACGATGCTGCCCAAGAATGTAGGTTACATTTTTTAAATCTGCGAGTTTATCTAATGATTCTTTCAATGTCTCCTTAGATTTAATGTCGGTTGCGATTACCTGCGCACCTTGCTCTGCTAAGTAGCGAATGGTTCCCACTCCTCCACCCAAGAGTCCGATCCCGAAAACTGTGATGCGTTTTCCCTTAAACCATTGTGGTTTCATACGGTGTGATTATTTTTGAATTTATACCCCCCCCAATCCTCCTTCAGCATTATCATGATTTGTTAGCATCTCATAATTTCTTAGCGTTTTACAATGCTCCCCGCTTGCAGGTTTGTAATACTCCCTTCTGATATCGCTAATACTCCTCCAATTAAAAGATGCTTCACACCAGTTGCATAGACAACTGGCTGTTCTAGCGTTGCCTGATCTTTATAGAGCTTTGGGTCTATCACGACAATATCTGCCGAAAAGCCTTCTCTGAGTAAACCTTTTCCAGTTATGTTTAGTCGTTGAGCTACTTTGAAGGTAGACTTGTGTACAGCTAATTCCCAGTTGAGAACACTACGTTCACGCACATAGCGATCAAAAAGTCTGGGAAATGCCCCAAAGGATCGTGGATGTATCCGTAGCTTTTGTACGTCGTCACTGATACTATAGCCTGGGCTATTTGACGTTACGATGGAGTATGGACTTTTCAGAGCACGTTCGATGTTTTCCTCACTAAGGGCATCAAACAGAATGATCACTCGCCCTTCTGACGCTAAAAGAAGGTCTAGCACAAGCGATTCTATATCCACATCCCGATCCGATGCTATTTCTTTTAGTGTGCGACCGTGTAATTTTTCACTGTGTGGTGCGAGGGAGACTATTGCATTACTTAGATCTAGTTTTGACTCTTTTAATTCTTTGCGCACCTGATCATAGGTTGCTTTATTTTTGAGTCGTCCAAGTAACATCTTTTTACCACCCTCTGCTACCCACGAGGGTAAGAATGTATAGAGAACTGAGCCAGTTGTTGTATACGGATACACATCAAAAGTGACGTCAAATCCATCTAGTATCATCGCGTCTATTCGCTCGAGCGCCTCTTGCATTAGCGGCCAATATGGCTGTCCGACAGCTTTGAGGTGTGTTATATGAGAACGTACTCCAGTCTGACTGACGATGTCGAGAATCTCTGCGACTGCGCTGACAAGATCTTGATCTTCATCTCGTAAATGTGCAACTAGTAGCGCATTTCCTTTGTGCACTTCTTTTGCTATTGCTAGTAGCTCTGTTCTTGTCGCACTTTGTTCGTGTGTATAGAGCAGACCAAGTGACACACCAAGTGCACCACCGTTAAGAGCATCTTTTATCTGCTTTAGGAGCATTTGCAGTTCTGAATCTGTCAATTCCCTCATCTCGTCGCCGATAATACCACGTCTCAGTGTCCCATGCCCAATAAATGTTCCAAAGTGTGTGCTTATCTGCGTCTCCTGTACTTTTGTAAGAAAATCCTCTACAGATGTCCAGTCTACATTTATGCCAGTAATATCTGTCCACTTACGTGTTGAAAAAAGCATTTGCTGGTTATAAATAGGTGCAAGTGATGCACCTGAATTTCCACCAATGATCGTTGTTATTCCTTGCCAGAGTAGACTTTCGAGTCCTGGATCTTGAAAAAGTCGCCAATACACATCACTGCGATTCGAGATGTCGATGAATCCTGGAGTTACATACTGATTAGTAGCATCGATGATTTTTTGCGCTTTATCTTTGCTAAGGTCTCCGATTTTTGTGATCACCTTATTACTGACAGCGAGATCAGCTGCATACATCGGACTCCCACTTCCATCGATTAGTGTTCCATTTTTTATGATGACATCGTGCACGTATACTTGTACTGTCTTAGTTTTTGTGACTTCACCACAACAACTCTTCGAGTTTTTTTAGTTTATAGAATCATTGTACGTTGTCCTCATTCTTTTTGCAACAACAAAATGTAAATAATCATTTTTATGTACTAGCAAAGATTTCTTGCCTTTACTCGTGTACCTCGTACTAAACACAATTGGAATATATATCCAGCTTTAGATGATCCACTTTTTAGCCATTTTTTCCGCTTACAGACTTGTACTTTTTTATATATTTTATTGCAAGAATAATGGCATCATTGAGAATTGGACTAACATTCTTGTGTTCTACAAGGTCTACAATTTCAGCAGAACTGTGTTCATCGCCGATCGTGATATCTGTGTACTTGATGTCCTCAGGTAATAGATATGTTAGCCGAACAATGTGTTTTTGTTGGGTTGCTATAATATTTTTTGCATCTAGCAAAATCGGTGTTGATTTGTATGTATAACCAATTTCTTCTTCTAATTCTCTTGTGAGACCGTCTAATGGTTCTTCACCATGATTGATGCGTCCACCTGGAATATCAAACGCCTCTGAAAAATCTAGTTCTTTTTCTGGTGACCGTTTTACTGATAGAAAATGTTTTTTATCCTTAGTCAGTATAATCGCTTTAACACCTATCTGTTTTATCTCTTCCATAACACATTGTTTGTTACGCAGGTTTTAAGAGTGCTTTTGTTAGGGTGTTTTTAGATCTCTCTATATTTCGAAAAGATGTTTCATCTCACGAGAGTGTGGTTTTTTGAAGTGGGCGCAGAGGGATTTGAACCCCCGACCATCAGCTTAAAAGGCTGTTGCTCTACCAACTGAGCTATGCGCCCTCACTATTTGAAGCATTAATAAGAATGTATTTATTCTCTTTATGCTTCACATAGTATAAGGGAATTTTTTTTATTCGTCAATCTCATCTACCCTCTATACTGTCTACCGAATTTTTTCGTAATTGTGCATCACGAGCTGTGCATCTATTTGTTTTACAAGCTCAATCACAACAGACACAACAATCAAAACACTTGTGCCACCAATTGCTAGACTAGTATTCCCTGTGAGGAACCCTGCCATGAGTGGCAAAATTGCCACAAGACCGAGGAAGATTGCTCCTGCGAGTGTAATTCTACTGACAATTCGCCCGAGATAATCAACGGTTTCTTGTCCTGGTCGCACGCCATCGATATATCCCCCTTGTTTTTGGAGATTTTTAGCAATTTTTTCTGGATCAAAAATTACTGCTGTATAGAAATACGTAAACAGAACTACTAGTCCAAAATAGAGACTTCCATAAAAAAGCCCATTTGCAAAAATTTGTGCCATTTTTTCGCCGAATGATGCGAGTCCTGCATTTGATGATGCTTGCAGTGCACTTCCGATCAGTGTTGGAAAAGTGACTAAGGATACTGCAAAAATTATAGGAATCACACCAGCCTGATTCACCTTTATAGGAAGGTGTGTTCGTGCATTTCCAGTGCCTCCACCTCCACCGCTCCGTGTTCTGCGCGCATAAGAAATTGGAATGATGCGTTGCCCTTCTGATACAAATACTACGCCAATAATTGTAAGGATCGTAAGAC
Source organism: Minisyncoccota bacterium (assembly GCA_938044295.1). Classification (GTDB taxonomy): domain Bacteria; phylum Patescibacteriota; class Minisyncoccia; order Moranbacterales; genus JAHDCW01. Next base: position 6,682 of record CALIRC010000023.1, on the reverse strand, counting down.
CAATATACATAATATATTGCCCAAGATTTGCAGTGTCAAATGTGCTAATGATTTGTGAAATCAGGGCTGGCATACCTGCGACAATTCCTGCAAAAATCATTACAGATACTCCATTACCTAGTTTTTTCTCCGTGATAAGCTCCCCAAGCCACATTAGAAAGATTGTGCCAGCGGTCGCTATTGTTACGAGAACTGCAATTTTAAATGGTGTCACGTCTCCAATAACGCCCTGTGATCGTAAAAGGGCAATCATGGCAAATGTCTGCATCACTGCAAGTGGCACAGTGAGTATGCGGGTAATTGTATTAAATTTCTGTCGACCAGCCTCCCCCTCTTCTTTGTACATTTTTTCGAGTGCAGGTACGATCATCGTCAGGAGCTGCATAATGATTGACGATGTGATGTACGGGCCCAATCCTAGAAGCACAATTGAAATCGCACTAAAACCACCACCAGAGAAGAGATTTAGAATTCCAAATGCCGCATTATCACTTAAAGCAGAAGGATCTACATCAGGCAATGGGATGTTTGCAGCAAGACGAAAAATGACTAAAATACCGAGAATAAAAATAATTTTTCGACGGAGGTCAGGAATTGTAAAGACTTTTGCAAATTTTTTCAACATAAAAACAGGGTTAAGTAAGTTCCCCCACTATAGCGCATTACACCGGATCATTCAAGGGCTTTTCTATCGTTACTGCATTAAAGAGGGTTAATGTGATTCTTGTAACGTTTTTGTACGTGGATTTTTTGATTCCTGTTTGACTTTTGGAGAATTATTTTTTCTGCCTTGAACTAGTTCGTAATACATTTGCAATGAGAAATGCTACAAATATTCCAACGGATATTACTGTTGCCATCGGTAGCCATGGGTAACGCTCTACAAATCTATTTTCAATCTGATCACACTCATCTCCAATACCATCACGATCAGAGTCAGTTTGGTTTCTATTCGTCACACTTGGACAATTATCTTTTGCATTGATAAGACCATCTCTATCAAAATCTTCACAGGCGTCACCGATAGCATTAGCGTCTTTATCTAGCTGATCTGCATTTGCTATCGTCACACAATTATCTTGAGCATCTGCTATACCATCTTCGTCAGTGTCAGTCCTTTTATAGCCTGGATTTTTTTGTGTTTCTCCCAGCACTGCAACTTGTACATTTTTTACATTGGCTAGTTGTGGTTTTTCACCTGTTGGTATATTTACTGGGCGATCTGCGTCATAGTACAGTTTGTAATTTTGTTGTGGTGTTGCATTAAATCGAATCTTTTGTGACGTTTTTTGTCCGAGATTTTTTGGGTGAAATTCTATTTCACTAATGCGGAGATGATCATTGTAAGAGAGCGCTATGCGAAAGTGTTTTGCTGCTGTTATAGGAAATGTGACGTGTGAGCTGTGAAATGGTCGCTCTGTTACTAAAATTACTTCTTGACCAGATTCATCTACTACGCTGATTTGAATCGTACGTGGGGTTTTTACATTTTTTCCAAATGTAAATGAAAGTGATTCTGTTTCAAATGCTTCACGTGCAGTCACATCGATTGTTACATATGCTGGGATATCTCGCCCTTTTTCATCCTTTTGTGGTTCATAGTCATATGCAGCATATGTTTCTACGTCACGGTCTGATGCCCTGCGTGCAACAACAGGGCGATTTAGGGAATCTGTTGTCTGTAGCTTTATAGGTACACGCTCTCTATTTGTTGATAGAAAAGATGGTATAGGAATTTCTTGATTTGATTCTACAAGAATATAACTTCCATCGATGCTACCAAGTGCGTCTACAGGCAAATCAAAAACTGTAGGCACTGAGATTTGTGGCACCATTACGGGCACTATTTTACGAAAAACGTTTTTGTGTGATGTATCAAAAACTGGTGGTCCTGCAGCAAAAATATACATAGGTGCGCATAGCAAAATCAGTGCAAATACTTTTTTCATTGTGGTTAACTTAAAATCATTATTTCTTCTTACTCTTGTACGTGCTTAGACCGTGCCCGTGCAATGTACGCTGCTAGTATAAAGAGTGCCCCAATCACGAAGAATGTAATAATACGCATATGCATTTCCATCTGCCAAAATTCTACAGTAAATATACGTAATAGAACGACAATGAAAAATGCAGATCCGAGTATTTGATAGGGTTTAGAATTTTCTTTTGCACCTGTAACGTAGAAGCTGACACCAGCAATCATGTAGATAAAGAGTGCGCTAAATGTTGCAACAGCAGCTCTTTCTGGTCCCATAAATACATGTAATGCCAGCCAGATAAATCCTGCACATATCACAAGACCAGCAATGAGAAAAGTACGTGCAAAGTTTCTTCCTTGCTTTGGAACATAGATATATGTCATTAGAGCAATAACAAATGCACACGTACATGCAATAAAGATTGCGAGAAGATGTGGTAATACACTTTCTATCATTTCTGGCATTGGTAGTTTTCGCTCAAATGCTGTTATCGCTTGCAGAGTAAATGAATGCAGGTATTGTATATTTCCCAGAAGAAGAATAAGAGGAATTACAAAAAGTATAGTGCACAATACTTGCATGTTCTGATCAAATCGATCTCTAAGCGCATAAATAAGTAGTGCAATCATAACTGTTACCTCTGTAAGATATGCAATTACCAGGCTTGCCCCACCGAAGATTTCACTCGTTGCAACTGCGATCAAAATAAATGCTGCAGATCCATAGATTACCATTGGTGTTTTTACCTTTACAGTCGTATGAATTACATAAGAAGCAGTTGAAAAAAGTAGTGCACCGATCAATAGCAGCATGATACGGAAGTTCTCTGGACCAAAGAGGTATGTCCATATGAGATAAAGAACTGTAATGCCAACTGCACAAACGATATCTGACTTTACAATATTTTTTGTTTTCGTGATTGCAATTACATTTGCTAGGTAAAAAACTGTTGTAAATGCAAATGCAAGAATCATGTTTTGCCATGATTGCTCAGCACCTTCTGCTATGAAATATCCGATAGAGTAAAATGCAACAACCAGCAACATCAGTACTGTCAAATCTCGCCAATTCGTACGTACAACAATCCATAGTACTCCAAGCGTCAATACAAATAGATAGAGAAATATAATCTGGGTTGCAACACCGCTAAAAAAGAAGAGTGGTATAGCAGCACCAAATCCGATCACGCTCGTTGTTAGTGTGATGTTTTTTTGCCTTTGTGAAATAAGTGTCACCAATCCTACCGTTAATAGCATCACCAAAAGCGCTAGTGGCTCTGGCATCTGTACAGAAATAAACTTCACCGCTGCTAATGTGGCAACAAAAATTGCGGCGATACCAATCGTAAGAAAGACATTACCTTGTACGCGTACTTTTTGTGAACGCACTACACCATAAAAGAGTGCTCCAGCACCAAAGAGGTAACCTATTATGACTCGTGCAGTCTCACTTAACCATCCTTGCGATGCTGCAAGGCTCACAAACCATCCAACTGCAAGAATGATTAGTAATCCGCCGATTTTTAGCGGCCAATCATTTTGCATCCATGCGATAAACTGATCAATGATCGTCGGTTCAGAAGATTTCTCCAATTCTTGCTCTTTCTGTGCTTTGTGCAACGTATTTGCGGAGCTGTTTTCAATAGTGCTTTCACCTACTATCTTTTGTTCTTTTTCGACAAATTGTATTGGACTTTGTGTCGTATTCTCCAAGGCGAAACTACTGCCCTGCTTTTTTGATATGCTTGCAGCTACAGATTGTGCTGGCGTATTTTTTAGTAAACTTTCATGTGAAATTCTTTGTTTTTCTGGAGGAAATTTATGTAATTCACTTTCTCTTTGTGTGGCTTCATGTATATTTTTTTCATTTTGTACTGTTAAGTGATCGATTTTTTTCTCAAGATGTTCTATTTTTTCTGCAATGTTCCGCAGAAAATATAGCACAAATCCAATACCCAGAAACAAACTGATTACGAAAAACATTCCCATGATTCTTTATTAATTTTTTTGTATAACTCATTTTTTCTATACATTTTACTGTGTGACTGTAGACTACTGTACACAAAAGGCATCTCCGAGGTCAAAGCAGTGTCTTTTGGTGCAGTTTGTGAGTATACTATTATTTGCATCGCAGTAGTTGCAGCCATCGAACCATTTTTGACAACTTGTAGACGGTATACTCTCATGATCCGTAGATATAATGTTTTTTTCTTCCGTTTTTTCACTCTCTGCAAGACATGCTACAAGTGATTGTGTGTTTGTCCAGCCGCATTCTCCATTTTCTTGTCGTTTACAGATTGCAGTTTTGTAACATGCGTAGCTCTCGAACCACTCACAAGTGGACATCATTGGCTCACTGGCACAGATGTGATTACTGCAACCAGTAACTATACATTTATCTGATGACTGTGGCAGCTGCACACCAGGAATTTCCCGAAGCACCTCTTTTCCTTTGTGTAATTCTTTTGTGTCTGTTTCTATTGTTGATACTTCTGATGGTTCTATCACTGGCTCTTTTTTTTGCTTTTTGACGTACAAAAAAATAAATAATAGAAAGTGCGATACTACAAGTGCAACAATGACCCAATGAAATCGTGTATTGTTCATATAACTTATTATCTCTTATTTGTCAAAAAACTGCAAACTTAAAGAGCTGGGACAATAAACACTCCGAGTGATACCATCATATTTCCTCTGCTTCTCGGTCGTGTAATCTAAATAGTGTTATAGGTTTCTTAGTATTTGCGCTTGAAAGTGTAATCACATTTTTTTGACTAAACTTTTAGAATATTCTCCTTTACGTTATGACGTGTAAAATAGTTTATGCTAGGCAAGGAATTTTGGTGGCTCGTAATATTTTAATACGCAGTGTGAGAACTTATTTTAACTCGTATTTTTGTTACTGGTACAACCTCTACTAGAGCATTTAGAAAACTGCTTGTACAAAAAGCACAATAATCCAGATGGCTAGTATGAGTTTTATGACTGACCCTAAGAAGAATCCTAGCAAACTGCCCCACGTTGCTTTCAGAGCTATCAATCCCTCTTTGTGGCGCATATATTCACCGAGGAATGTACCAAATGCTGTGCCGAGTAGTAATCCTGGGATGTTTGCGATCATAAAACCAATAATTCCGCCTGCAATTGCACCGATGATTCCAGACCAACTTGCGCCGTACAATTTAGCTCCAAGTGCACTTGCAATCAAATCAAGGATCGTCCCTCCGAGAGCCATCATCCCAGTTATGAAAACGATTCTACTTGATACATTTTCAAAGCCTGTAAAATATGCATATATAAGTACGCCAAGCCATATTACTGGCAAACTTGGTATGGCAGGAAGTATGATCCCTAGCAATCCTATCAAGAATAAAATTGCGGCAACGACAAATAGAAAGATTTCCACAAGTATATTTTGCTATTTATAACTGCAATAATCATACCATAAATGCAGTATACCCCCCTCTCTATGTTATTTTCATGTTCTTTACCATGTTTCACGTAGATTTTCTATCACTTTCTAGGAGCGTCGCATGACTTTTCCTTGTCAATCGTATTTTTTTCAAGATCCTACTGATTGAATGGTTCTATATTTTTTTTCATTGCAGTAGTATTTTTTGATATTGGGAATTCCTTTCTCACTTTTTTGTTTTTTACATTCTTTTAGTTATCCTTTAGTTATCCACCTTGCCTTTTTTTTCAGACGCTTATAGTATACAAGTGTACTGTTCATCACGTTTGTGCGTTTTGGATAGTCGCTTCAACGAAAGCAACTTAACATTTATAAGGAATATGTACTTATGATGATCACTTTGTGGGCCGCACTAGTGCACTGCACATGAAATTCTCATTGTAAGATATTCCACAAGAACTAGAAAGGAAGGTGAAACCAACATGGCAGAAACACATCGTGGTTTTTTCGCATGGTTACAAGATAATGCACGAATCCTCCTGAGTATTGCTCTTGTTCTCTTTTTACTCTTTGCAGTGTATTCATATTCTCAGCGCTCAGAGCAATCAGACCTCACTAATGAAGATGATATACAAACAGTTGCGTCAGAATTTGATCCTGAAGCTGAAGATGATGGATTTGCAATTGATGAAGACATCGCTGATGTTATAGCTGGTGATGGCACTGACTTAACTGGTGCAGGTGGTGGACCTGACGATGCTGAAACACTTGTCGGCACAGACGCAGATCCAGCAGATGCTGATGCTCCAGCAGAGACTGTCGCTATAACGAATTCCGCAACAACAGATAAAACAGTAGAACCAAAGGTAGAGGAGCAAATCATGGAACAAAAAGCAGAAAGCAAAGATGGTTCGATTATTGTCGCTGCGGGTAATGGTGATGGCATGACACATCTAGCGCGTCGCGCTACTGCTGAGTATATTCAAGCAAACAACATTGATTTCTTAGATTCCGCACAAAAGATTTATATCGAAGATTACCTTCGCAAATCTGTGCCGGCAGTACGTGTACACCCAGGAACAAGTCTTAGTTTCACAAATGAGTCGATCGCTACCGCGGTCAATCGCGCGCAGGATCTCTCACAAACTGAACTAGCAAATCTGGCACACTACGTTACACATGTTAGTGCATTCCAGTAATCCATGCAGAAATCAGCATGACAGAAAAACAAAAATACACCTTCCGTTCCTTACTGCAAGAAATGCCCCATCGAGGGTGTTTTTTGTTTGCTG
>CALIRC010000022.1 GCA_938044295.1 Minisyncoccota bacterium | reverse complement strand
AGAGGATGGTTCGTATATGACATCTTCGACAGAGGATCGCCAATGGGCAGCATTTTCTGGTGAAAAAGTAGCTGGGAAATGTGTAAAGGCAAAGGTATCCCCTTATGCCCCATGGAAGCTCAGCAAAGCAGAAACCTTCTATAATGCTAGATTAGTGAAAATATGGGATTGCTAGAGACAGTCACATACCATTGCAGGGGCACGCAATGAGTCAGAATTTATAGTTCAGCTTTCTGATGTACCCTATGCCGATCACACAAGGATGTGATCGGCTACCAACAAAGCACACCATCAAAAATGGTGTTTTTTGTTACTCTAAAATGATAAAGCCACTTTCCATTCACTGATTTTTTCTTGAAAGGGATTAAAAGAGCAACAATACGATTAAATATTTCAAAAAAAATCACTCTTTCATTTCAAAATTTTGTCATGCGGAAGAATTTGGATAAGGTAAGAAGTTAGAAAATAAAAATGATCCGTTGGAGGAGGATTTGGATCTGCCAATTGGCTAAATGGATGACATCTTTTTCAATGTTGCCATATACTTGTGCGGAAATTCTTTTGTGAAAATTTTCTTGTTTATGCAAAAAAATTCAAAATATAAGGGATAAAAAATATAGACAAAATTAGTATAATGTGATATTTTACAAAAAATGCATATAGGAGAATGATAAAGTGAACATTGAATACAAGTCAGTATTGCATCTCGAGAATAACGTGAAGTTAATACAGCTCTTTTTTTCACATCAGGAGCACCGATGGATCTATGAGTATGTATTTCGTAAGTGGGCAGAGCAAACTCTTTCGAAACAAAGTGTAGAGCGAGGAGATCTTGAGCTTTACAATAATGTGAAAATTATTGTGGATTATACTGACGGGCTTTTCACCGGGATAGAAGTCACGATGGAAATTGTGAACCCTAGAAACAGAGGAAAAAAATTTTTTACAGGAGTAGATATCTCTCCAAATAGTAAGGTTTTCCTTAACTTGAAGTATAAGCAGATTAAGGATGATGAATGGGCGCTTGATAAAATAGAAAAGGGTGCTCAAACAATTTATAATAGCGATGAGGAATCTCAGAATCTACCAGTGTTGCCAGTCGATACACCGTTTCCGTTGTATGATCGATTAAAGGAAGAACACGGAAAAATAATGTGGCAGATTTTGCAAGATGATATGTCTCTGTCAAAAATTGCCATTCAGACTTCGCTAGTCAATTAAGAAAGAAAAATTACCACCCACGAGATCACTCACTTGGGTGGTTTCGTACTTTTAGCTACAAAAAAATTGTACCAATTATTATATCAGGGTTTTTTAAGAGAATTAAAGGGGGATGCAAAAATCTATCTCTAGGGATGTCTTGTTTAGATATTGACATATAGGGGGTACCCTATATAATAATGACATGAAAACAATAGATCAAAAGAAAAAAATCCTCAACCATATCAGTCGAATAGAGGGACAGCTTGCTTCGGTAAAATCAGAGCTTGCAAAGGACGATGTTGATTGTATCAAGGCAAGTGAGACCCTCCTATCTGCATCACGTTCTTTTGCAGGACTGAGGCAAAAATTCACGGAGGCATTTTTGCTAAAGCATTTCATTGCGCAGGTTAGCAAAAAAGATCGGGTATTATTTGAAAAACTACTATCTCTTATAAAAGGGTGATAAAAACGTATGAGACATATTTCTATCCAAGTATTCAAGGAAATATTAGAAGCACAAAAAGATAATCCTTCAGTAGATTTCATCAACGTCTGTATGCCAGCGGAGTACAAGGAAAGTCACATCAAGGGAGTTCGCAATGTGCCACTAGATAATATCATTGAATATGAAAATGATTTTTCACAGAAGAAGACAGTCTACGTACACTGTCGTAGTGGTAATCGTTCACAAAAAGCTATTAAGAAATTGGAGTCACTTGGTATCAAGACAGCATTTGTAAATGTCGAAGGAGGATTAAATGCCTGGGAAGGTGCTGGACATGAAACCAGTCAGATCTCCAGTGTGACAATGCCAATTATGCGTCAGGTGCTTCTGGTAGCTGGGTTGCTGATACTGATTGCATTCATTGGTCATTTTTTTATCCATCCAGCAATTCTTTACATTGCTCTCTTTGTGGGACTAGGACTTACATTCTCTGGTGCGTCAGGGTGGTGCGCAATGGCTTCTATGCTTTCTAAAATGCCTTGGAACAAAAATACGTAGAATGTAGCGTACAACGATCTGAGAGAAATTCCTGTGACGAAAGCACATGTATTTTCGAGGTGATAAAGTGTAAAGGTTTAAAAATCTTTCTGTACAAAGCTCCACCGACCGTACAAATCAACCATGAACTTATATCACCGCCCAGATCATAGACAGAAAACAGGAGATGAAAAATGACTTACATTTGTAAGTAGTATTTTTTCATGGGACATCTATCACGGTAGCCAAAATAAAAACACAGCATCTAGAATAGGTATACTGCGTCTAAAAAAAGACAATTTTCATATATTTCTAACGAGTGAAAACAGGTCGATCTGAAGGCTGCTCGTACCAAAAATATTCATTACGATGATGTTATAATAATCATAAATATTAGATACATTTTACGTATCTACGAAGAGCTGACAAAATTTTGCAAAAATCTGAAGCGCGGTTATTTACTGAAAACTGACGGCTATTATTGTAAAGTGCAATATTATTTTAATCGTATAAAGATTTATTACGAGACTGTAGAACGTATCATAACCCAATAAACTGTATATCTATGAATCCTGAAAATTTTTTCCAGCGCGTCCCTCAAGAAACACGCAAGAAAGTGAAGAAAATGCGAGAAGACACGGGAACTGAAATTAATTATGCAGAACTCACGTGGTCAAATAGGCAAATTTTATGTGATTCATTACAAAATAATCTTGATGCAGAAACGCGCAAGTTTATAACAAAGCTAGAGCAAGAACATATACCCGACGCCGAAAGATATATAAAACAAGCTGATGCTGATCCTCTGTGGAAAGAAGCATACCTAAATATATTACATTTACTGCATACACTTTCGGTTCGTGCTGGCGACTTAAATAGGATAGAGAAAGAAAGGCTGATTCGCACTATTCACCAAAAAGTCGATGAGCTTGGAATTAATATACGCGCGGTAGATGGAGAACATTTTGAAAATTCCAAGTCTCCTGAATTGCCGATTATTACATACGCTATCAAAGACACGGAGACTGGAAAAGTGATCCGTAACCTCACACAGGATGATCTTGTCCGAAGTGACTACGCTGACGTAGAAAGATTTTCATTATTTGAGTGGAAGGTAGAAGATGTAGGTGGTGGTTACGACGCGACAAAGTCTGTTTTGTATTTACCAACGAAGAAAGGTGAGCGATTTAGTCGTGGTATGTTTGGAGAAGGCTTAAAGGTAAATCAAGCTGCAATTGCACGCACACCTGATGTAAATCTCAGAATGCATTCACAGTTTGAAAAAGAAGATGGATCGTCAGTAGCATGGGTTCGCCATGTGTATCCAGAAGATAATATAGTAATGCAAAAAGGTCTAGAGGTAAATCAAAAAGTAGGAGATAGTACTGGCTCAGGCACTATGATCCGATTTGTCAATGCACAAGATGAAAATAAAGAGCTGAGAGAAACACTGGATCCTCGTATTACAGATGTGGTTGAGGTAGCTGCGGAATTTGGGAAATATGACTTTTCCTATCCTTTAGGCATCACACAAGACGGTTTCGTGCAACCTGGAATAGCCTTAGACGGTAATCCCTCAGCCCAGTACCTGCAGGGCTTGCGAATCGGCACGTCGAGTAGTTCGTTGTTATTTTCGTATGATTTTCAAAACCGTGATATCATCGCAGGTCGAGACAGAAATCACTTGCAACCAGATGTGATGCGGGAAACCATAAAGAATTTTTGGAGGGAGAATCGTGATTCCACACTCTGTCGTGAATTTTTACAACGAGTTGTGCTATCTGATTCTGATTTTTATGCACCAGAGCGAGAAGTTTTTTTTGAATCATGTAAGAGGCTAAATGATGCACAAGGCTCACAGCAAGACCACATATTATTGCACGAGCTAATTTCTCTGCTTGATCTGAGATCAGACATGCCTAACTATATCGCCACGCGAGGTGATGGAAAAACAGAATTAATTGATGAAGCAAAAGTGCACATAGTGTATTTAAAAATTTCATGTGACAAAGATGAGGCCACGCTACTACAAGAATTGTTGAAGTCTCGCTGCACAGAGTATTCTTTTGTATCGATTCTAGAAATTATGCCAGAAAAAGCATCTTCTATGGAAAATGCCGATAATACACAAGAGAAATTCACAGAACATGAGCAGAAATTTATAAATGAGCTAAATCGTATGATGGTAGAAAGCTCAGATGAAATGATGATGCTTGAGACCAAATTTGAACGTGACCATGGAAAACGTCAGATTTCTCCAGTGATAAAATATGAACGAGCAAAATACGCGTCAGAAGTGAGATTTAATATAGAAGTAGAATCGAAAGAGCGTCATATTACATGCTACATTCCAAGTAGTCATAAGGATAATAAAGCAGTACCAGACCTAAGTAATTCGGATACTCAAAAAGAATTTAAAGCAAAGCTAATGGAGCTGCGCTTAGCAGCAATGATGCTAGGAGCGGGATCTTTTAGAAGTAACCAGGATGAGTACGGTGAATATGCGCAAATGGCTGCTCAGAAATTACTTGATCAACTTTCTTGTCCACCTGAGGCAGATGAAATGTTACATCGCAAATTGCAATCACTGCACACAAAAGCTCTTGTGTTACAAAGAGAACAGCTTCAAAACAAAGAGCAAAAGATGATAATTGAAGATTTAAAAACAAAATTACAGTCGTATACACATGAAATGTATAATCTGCAATGTGCCCCGGAGCGCATGCGAGAAATAATGCAGTGGTGTCGTGAACATTCTGAGTTAGATGGCACAGAAAGATTGCGAGACTATCTGTCACAAAGGGTGATCGTAGAGGGAGGGGTCGCAACCTACATCACAAAAATACACGGGGGTGAAAAAATCGAAAGCACAGTACTAAATGAGAGTAATCAGGTTGGGCTATGGAAGGGATATCCTGAGTATGAGTTAAGCAATGGATATTTTATTTTACCAGTTGATACCGATGATCATGCTGTTCTCAAAATAAATAAACATGCAATGATTGCTATATGTGATGAACGGGCAATGCTAATTAATACAGATTTATATGCGGTAACTGACTCCAACAATAAAGCAGTAAAGATGGATAAAGGGTGTATCATCTCGATATCTTCGTTGTCAAAAGAGGATAATGAGTTCTCCTTTCATGCGGTCCCTCAAGAGCGTGACCTGGGTGAAAAAGCTATTGAAACTGGGATAGTGAAATCACCAGCCACATTGGAATACATTAGTGATCACTGGAGCGAACCTGTGCGTATTTTCCAAGATCTTGGTCAGAATCATATGGATGCAGGTGGCATAGATGAGCGTTTTCTGATAGTAAAAGGCAAGGAAAAGGTGTGGGTGACAGACGATCAGCTTGGGGATGCTGAGATTCTTGGATACGAGCTGAGTGACCAAGGATTAGGTTATTCACCAGAGGGCATTCATACAATGGGACATACGCGGAAACGCAATCCATTTTTAACGGGGAAAAACGGAGAAGGACTGAAGTTGGCAGCAGCTTCAGCAAAAAAGCAAGGATTTGAGATCACATTTGCGAGTTTTGGTCTTGGTAGTAACGGGTCAGAAGTCTCATGGCAAGCAGAAGCTAAAACTCTACCAGAAGAATACACGCACGATGGGAAAACAAACATAGCACAACGATTGGTATTTGACGTTGTAGAAAAAGAACGCAGTGCACTCGAGGAACGGTCGGCTACCACACATATTATATTGCCTGATGATGCAGATGAAGCCTGTCTCAAGCGTTGGTCTGTTTGGATGAATTGTGTTGATCCACGCAACAAAGACGAGCATGGCAATGGTGGAATGGATCGCTACTTATTAACTAATGAAAATGCACTAGGAAATTTTTCCACAGTTGGTCCGACTACGGTGTTATTTGAAAGACCAGGTGAAATTTTTGAAAATGGAACGCTCATTAGGACTGAACAGCAAGCTGAGCGGAGTTATACGTTGGGCTGGAATTTTCCTTCCATTACGAGCACTCGTGAGCGAACGCATATTGACGAGGATATGGCGAAAGCGTACATGAGGCACTATTTTAAAAATACGACCGACGAGTCCGCCGTAGAGCACGTACTAAGATCAATTCAGGTGCATGATATTAATGAGTATAACATGCACAAAAGTAATGAAGGATTTTCAAGAATTATTGACTTCGCCAACCAGAAGCAGGAAAAACGTGACGTTAGTCCTGATTGGATCTTGAGTGATTCCGATAGCTATCCCTCCTTGCCGCTGTTTCAAAAGAAAGTGCAAGAGCTATATCCTGACAAAATACTTTTCTCATATGAGCTAGCAAAGAACATTAAGATGTCCATGTCAGGGAGTATGCGTCATATTAGACCTGAGAAACGCTTAAATGTCTCAAGAGACGATTATAGAGTGCTCCGTCATATGTTTCCAACAATGCAGGATTACATGAAGGATATCGAAAATTCCATTATAGATATCGAACCAAATGAGCTTGAACCACTCCGTTCCGTGGTAGGTGATGAAATTATTCGAATTGAGAAAGCACTCGATAGAATTGAGCAGAACCCTAAAACGGCACCAATATTCGAGCATATTCTAAAAATCTCAGAAACTACACGAACGCAAATCAGTGAGCGTCTTAGTGAGCTTACACCAGATGCTGCAGCAGGTACTGCAGCTGATGTGTTCTTAATGGCTGAGGACTCCAATGCTGATGGATTAGCAAGTGTAGGAATCGGACTGCGTGTTTCTTTGCTTGAGATTTGGACTAGATCACAACATGGTCGTATGTATGGAGTGATTGATCATGAGCTAGTACATAAAATGCTCGAAGCGCGAGATTATACTACTGAATTTATTTTGCTGCTTGGATTACTAGCCAATGACCACTTGCAACAACCGTCTATAGACGAACAAGTATAGAATTACTTTATGGGCAAATAATTAATTTTGATCTATAATACAACGTTGAGAAATCAACTGTTGCTGTTTTCTGGCAACGAAATGAACAACCAAGAGGAAGTATCATGCCACTCGTTCTTGTGACAGGTATTGCCCTGGACGAAACCGATCTCATGGATGCAATTAATTTAGGTATCCAATCAAGTCTTGCAAAAGGATCTCAGAATCAAAGAAAAAAGTGTTGATGTTGAGTTTATTCCAAATTTTCGCAAAAAGAAAAAACCAGTTGTTGCTTGGATAGTATCAAAGGCATTCAAAGGTATGCAACACAGTGAGCTTGCTCCAATGTGTGATCGAGTTGTGGAAGTTCTTGAACAGTCCAAACGAGGATATTGCGAGGCATTCCCAATCGAACCAAAAGCTATGCGTGGTCGAAACAGAGGTGAAGATCACGCACTGATAACAGAGAAATTCTAATGCAAGGCTGCTAGTATAAAGTGTATCGCGTACCTAAAAAACCTTAGTAGTAGGACTTACGCACTTGAGTGTAATTTTAGGCAAAATCAAGGCTTTGCACGAACCATAGTCTAACTATGGTGAGTAAAAAACGCAGATTTTAACGACAAAGTACACCAAGTGCGTAAGTCCTAAGTAGATCAAAAAAATAGCATGAGGCCAGATGGCTTCATGCTAATTTTTTCATAACCCTCAGATCAATCTGGAAAAATCGTATTGAGATCATGACCTTGAGACATAAGGATAAGCCTCATTTGTCTCATAGCTCTTACTTGGATTTGTCGAACGGCTTCTCTTGTGATACCAAGTTCTGCACCAACTTCCTCGAGGGTGTGATCATCATACTCCATCATCCCAAAGCGTAAAGTAATGACTTTTCTTTCTTTTGGAGAAAGTGATGAGAGAGCAAATTCGACAACCGCATCGATATTTTCTTGAACAATTTCGTTGTCAACATCTCCAATGTCCTCATCTTCGACAAGATCATGCAGTGATCTAGTGTTATCACCATCTTTTCTACTGGGAAGTACTTCATCTATCGAAGTTGTCAAATTAGATGAAAGAAGTAGTCGCCTGACATCTTCTACTGATCTTTCCAGCGCTTCTGCAACTTCTTCTTCCGTTGGATCTCGATTGAGCTGCTGAGCAAGATCCATTCGCGCTCTGAAAAAGGCGTTAAGCTTTTTTGCTACATGCACTGGCAATCTAATGGTACGGGCTTGATTCATAATTGACCGTTCGATGTTTTGTCTGATCCACCATGTTGCATAGGTAGAAAAGCGAAAACCGCGTTCTGGATCAAACTTGTTAATAGAACGTATCAATCCAAGATTTCCTTCTTCGATAAGATCAAGCAAGGGAAGGCCTCGATTCATGTACCTGCGCGCAGTCTTTACAACAAGAAGTTGATTGCACTCGATTATCTTATCTCGGGCACTTGTGTCACCAGTGAGTGCTTTTCTGGAGTAGAATTTTTCTTCATCTGCACTAAGCAAGGGGTGGTTCTCAATGTTTTTGAGGTATATTTGTA
>CALIRC010000021.1 GCA_938044295.1 Minisyncoccota bacterium | reverse complement strand
AGGCGTTTGAGCCGTATGGTATTTCGTTTAGATAAAGCTCAAGGATTTCTTCTTTTGTAGAGGTGAATTCTAGTTCTACAGCAAGAATTGCTTCTTTTATTTTTCGCGTGATGGATCGCTCAGATGTAAGAATGGAGTTTTTTATGAGTTGCTGTGTGATTGTAGATCCTCCAGAAGGTGTGCCAAAGCCAAAAACTTGTGATGCTACTGCGCGCATAATGGCTTTAAAACGAATGCCATGGTGATTATAGAAATCATGATCTTCCAGGGCGATTGTTGCATGCTTGATTGTAATGGGAATCTGACTTCCTGGAATGATTGTGCGTTTTTCTTCGCCATGAATGTCGTAGAGTAGTATTTTTCCTGATCGATCATAGATTTTCGTGCTTTCTGCTACGAATCGTGAGTTTACCTTTCCAACTTCTGGGAGATCTTTGGAGAAATAGATAAAAACACCTATGAGGGCTATGAGACCAATAATAGTAAAGATACTGAACCATTTTAATGTGCGAAAAAACCACCATTTCCATGTTTTTTGCCTTCTTCTGCGTTTTTTTCTTTTTTTGAAACGAGATATTTTTTGCATAAAGCTTTGAAATGGTGATTGCTGTGTCTGTTGTGTGTGCTCAATTTCTAAAAAGCTTCCTGTGCCTCGTATGGGTTGTTTATGTACATCTGCATTGAGCGTTTCGTACTGTGTCGGATATTTCCTCCTTCCTTTTTTTGGGATATTTTTTTTGATTTTTGTGAGTATTTTGCGTATTTTTTTTCCGATGCGTGCAAAAAAAGCCTCTATAGGATGTTTTGGGGGTTGTGGTCTGAATTTTTTTTGCGTAAAAATAGGTTCCATAGCACTCCTATTCTACCGCGAAAAGAATTGTAGGTAAAATGGGTAATTTTTCGCTATATGTTTATCATTTTACCTTATTTACTTACATCAACGAGGAATTTGTGGAGATTTTTTTTGCCGATGATCATTGGGTATTTTAGGTTTGTGCGATCGACAATATTAACTTTTGTTTTGATTGTTTTTTTATCCATCTCAAAGGTCAGTTTAATTACCGGACGAATTGTTACGCCGCTGGAGGACCATGCGATCGTGACGTTCTCAAGATCTGGAATTTTTCCGCTGTAATCATCATTGATCTTTGTTTTGATATCAGCGTTTTTTTCTGATATTTCCCCATAATCTGCGAGGTTTATTTTTTTGAATGCGTTTAGTGTTTCTTCGAATCCGAGTTCGCATGCAAGTTTCTCATCAATGGATGTGGAGTCTGCGCCTGTATCAACCTTTGCTTCCACTTCTATTTTTTTTGTGTTTTTTCCATGTAAAGTGATTTTTTCTATTGATCCGATGACTTTTTTTCCAGATGTTTCTTCGAGTTCTTGTTCGATCTCACCTCCGAAAAGGTTTTTACCTACTGTAACACCTCTTTCTACTGTTTTTATGTCTAATCCCTCTACCCGCTCTAGTCGTTTCTTTAGCCCTGCTGTATTGGCTACTTGAATGGAGAGACCCGGTCTGGCGTTTAATTCAAGGAAAACAGGTCCGCGATCACGATCGAGTGCTATATCAGCTCCGAGAAACCCAAGGCCGGACGCTATTTGTGCTTTTACAGCAAGATGAAGCATTTCATCCCAATGAGGGATCTTGATTCCCCGCAAGAGCATGCGAGAGCCTGGTATGTATTCAACTATTTTTGATTTGCCTTGTACAGCTGTTGTGGTTGTGCCTGTTGCCATGTCGATTCCCACACCGATGCCACCTTGTTGTAGATTTGCCTTACCATCAGATTCTTTTGTTGGAAGTCTTAGCATTGCCATTACTGGAACTTTGTTGTAGATCACAATGCGAATATCTGGAATGCCTCTGTACGCATATGGTTTTAGCTCACTCGAAAGCTTAAGGCGTTCTTCAAAAAAAGCGATGTCAGGTGAGTTGGATAGTGAAAATGCGCCGTCAAGAATATTTCTGACATGCTCCTTAATATCTTTGACAGTTAGAATGCTTCCGCTTGATTTTATCCATGCGTCGTTTCTCCCTTTTTTCTTTGCGTAGACAATTACAATGCCGGCACCACCCAAACCTTGATTTGGTTTGAGTACAAAACTTTCTGGGAGCGTGGTCCAGTCAAATTTTTCAAGTGTTGAAATGGAGGATACTTTTGCGATGAGTCGTGGGACGGGAACACTATTTTTTTTCAGAATGCGTTTTGATAGAATTTTGTCATCTGCTAGTTTTTTTGCACCACTGAGGTTGTGTGGGCGTACATAGGTGAGATTTCTGGCGTTCATACCTAGTATGCTTGATCCGGCGCGAAAGAATTCGAACATAAAATTGAGACTAGTCATTTTGTTACTCGTGAAAGTGAGTTGTTCAGCGTCATTTATTGGATTTTTTTGAGCACATCACGGAATCGCATGTATTCTGTGGCGCGTAGTCCTGTCCACTTGCCGAGGAAAATATGAAATGGAATCAAGAGGAGTATGAGATATGGATTGCGAAGGATAACGTCAGTTATTTTGATGCCAATTGGTGTGGTCGTACTCATAAGATAGAAACCTATAATTGCTATGAGTAATGTTTCTATTGCAAGGATGAGGGCTGTGCGGGAACCTTTTTCAATCTGAACTGAAACGAATTTTTCAACAAGTGTGATGATGATGAGAATTGCAAAAAGTTCGGCTTCTACAAATCCGGTGCGTGAAAGGCTCCCAGCTAATGTAAGGAGAGCAAGGATAGAGAGTGTGACAATCGTGATTGTAATCGCTACCCGCGGTAAGTAGAGTAGTCGTAGTTTCTTTAAGGCATAGCGCATAAACATACCAACGAAAAGTACAACTATGTATACCGCTACTGCATACTTGATGTTGTTGGCATCTTCACGACCGATTGCTACAAATGCAATAGCGATCATGGATGGTGTATAGATGCCAAATGCATGCATGCCGATCACTTGCCTAAGAATAACGACGATTGTTGCAATTATTGGAAATAGTAGAAGAATTGTAACTGTTTCGAGAGGAACATTCTGTTCCATGATCTTCTGTAGGACACATGCCATTTCCTGACCATTATATGAACATTCATTTGACATTATAAAAAAATTATTGTATTAAAATTTCTTATTGTCGATCTAAGATCTTGTTTGTTGTCTCTCCTCTCGCTAAAATTTCCCCATTTTTAACTGCAAAATACATTGATCTCGTCAGTGTATCTCGATACTATTTCCTCGATCATTTCACTTTTCACTATGAAACTGGAAAAATTTGCCTGAAAAAATGATTGTGAATAGGCTTTAAATGTCTCTACGTACGAGAATACTACGTTTTATAAGTCATTATATCATCGGATCGGGTTATTAAAGCATAGAAATAATTGTGTGTAAATACTTTTTCCTAGGTATCAATCTTATAACGATAAGTAAATGTTAAAAATCTAGTATTTATTTAGCATAAGTATGTAAGCGCTTTAGGTAATAATATTTGCTTTTTAGGATGCTGTACGCAGCTTTTTTTGAAATTTGTAGGAGTTGGCATGGCATAGTGCTACTGTGAGTGCATCTGCTGTGTCATCTGGTTCAGGTATTTCAGTGAGATTGAGGATTTTTACGATCATTTTTTGGATTTGTTTTTTATCTGCGCGTCCGTAACCAGTGAGGGATTGTTTGATTTGTAGCGGTGTATAGTGCGCAACAGTAAGATTTTTTTTGTGACACGTGTGGACTATGACACCGCGTGCTTGCGCTACTGTGATGATTGTTTTTTGATTTTTGAAAAAAAAGAGTTGTTCGATTGCTGCTGCCTCTGGTTTGTGTAGTGCGATTATTTTTATGAGATCTGAGGCGATTTCCTCGAGTCGTATTTCGTCGGAATCTGTGGGTGCGGTAGAGATATGACCGTAGGCGACGACGCTTGGTTCATTTTTTTCTTCTATGACGTCAAGAATAGCCCAGCCGACGATTGCTGTGCCTGGATCGATACCAAGAATTCTATAGGATGATTTTTGATGAGGCATTTGTGTTTTTGTTCTACTAGGTTACAGAGATAGAGATCTCTGTTTTTCTTTTACTGTGTATTATGTGGATTGATTTATTGTATGTATGCCAGACTTCAATGCTAATTATTTGTCGTTATTGATACTGATCCTTCGCTAGATTTGTCACTTTCAGACTTGCGCTCGGTGTACTTTGTCGTTAAATTCTACGTTTTTCCCTCACCTTAGGTAGACCTTGGCTCGTGAAAAGCCTTGATTTTGCCTAAAATTTCACTCATGTGCGTAAGTCCTCTTTGAGTGACAAGTCAATTTGCGGATGACAGACTGCTGTGTAAATAGTTTTGTGCGCAAAAATGCATGTGCGTAATTTTTGTAGGGTTTTATGTGCTTCAGAGCTACTCTACGTTTGTGTAGATTTCTTGGACATCATCTATTTCATCTATGGCATCGTAGAGTGCTTCAAATGCGCTTAAGCCAGCTTCTGAGAGTGTCACTTTTTGTGTGGGTTCATAACTGATTTTTGCGTGTATGAATTCGTATTTTTTCTCTGTAAGCTTTTTTTGAACAGTATGGAAATCTGTAAGACTTGTTATGACGATTAATTTATTTTCTTCGGTTATTACATCTGCTGCGCCTGCGTCGATTGCATCAAGTTCTGCAGAGTCTACATTTTTAGGTTCTAGCGTGATGATCCCTACGTGGTTGTAATTGAAACTCAGACTACCACTTGGGACGAACTTTCCACCGGTTTTTTTTAGTGCGGTTTTTACATCAGTGAGTGCGCGGTTTGTGTTATCGGTAGCGCAGAATATGATCATCGATGCACCTTCTGGTCCCATAGCTTCATAGACAACCTCTTCGATTTTAATGTCATTTTCACTGCCTGCACCTGCTTTTATTGCACGTTCGATATTGTCTTTTGGCATGTTTACTTTTCTTGCACTGTCAATCGCTGTCTTGAGTGGATAGTTTGTCTCTGGGTCAGCGCCACCATTTTGAGCTGCTAAGATGATCAGCTTTGCTGCACGGGAGAAGACTTTTGCGCGCTTTGCATCTTGCGCTCCTTTTCTGTGTTTGATATTTGCCCATTTGCTATGTCCTGCCATAGAGAGAGATTTACTGGTAATATAATATTGTATCTTAAGACTATCACTTTTTCTTTTAGAAGCAAATTTCTTTTTTGTAGTATGATGATTAATAAATGGATCTGTTTAGTCTCCTAATTGATGTAATGTGTAAACTGTAATTTTGTGGCGAATTTTAACACACATGTAACTGTTGCAACTGCGGCTTCGGGACTTCTTAGTACGATTGTATTGAAGGCTTATTATGTAAGTGCGCCTGAAGCACTTATTCTCACTCTTGGTGGAATGATTGGTGGGATTTTGCCAGATGTTGATTTGAAGTATTCGTATCCTAGTCGCATCATTTTTTCTTTTTTAGGCACTTTCGCTGCGCTTGTTACTGTTTTTTCGACCAGCGCTCTTTATAGTATTCTTGAGTTGTGGGTTTTAGGTTTTTTAGTTTTTTTAACTATTCGGTTTCCGTTGTGGAGTATTTTCCATCGCCTCACGGTGCATCGTGGTGCGATTCACAGTGTGGTAGCGGGTCTTTTTTCTTTTTTCTTTACGTCAGCTGTGAGTTACCATATCCTTACAAATAATATTTTCTTTTCTTGGATGCTTGGCTTTTTTGTATTTTTTGGTTTTCTTATCCACCTTGTACTGGATGAGGTATATAGTGTGGATTTTATGAACCACAAGGTGAAACGATCTTTTGGTACAGCACTTAAGATTATTGATTTACGGAAGCTTTTTAACAGTGGTGTGATTGTTGCGTTTACGATTGTTGCGTGGCAGATGACACCCACAATACACTCATTTTATGAGACGATTATGATGCCTGAAAATAAGAGAATTTTTCAGGAAGATTTTTTGCCTTCGTATATCCGATTGTAAGGATTTTTTTTGATGATAAAAATGACTGCCTCGTACTTTTCAGTAGAGGCAGTTTTTGATACCGTTATTTTTTTTGGCTTTATGCTTTTAGTATACCTTTTTTGTGCCAAATCTTCTCGTGGATCTTTTGGTTTGTTGATGCGACATATTCAGCTAGTCCGAGGATGATGAGGACGATGACGCTAGTCAGGAATGGAACCCACCATTTACCATCGTCTAGAATTACATTCATAAAATATGCCCAACATATCGAAAACGTAAATAACACCATTAGTGCGTGTTGTATAAAAATACGTTGTATACGATATTTTTTACATGTGAGACACTCTGTGTACTTTTTTGATTTCACGGAATTCTCTCCTTTGAGTGACAGATGGAATGTTAGTGCATTGTTTCATAATTGGACTGAATGTAGTAAATCATATAATTATTGTTTTGAAAAGTGCTTGGGCAGGCAGAGAGCTAAATGATCTATGTGTAATTTTTTTTTCATGTTTTGTGCGTTGATTGTTTTTGTATTTTTTCTATTGCTTTTTTCTCATGCTCTATCAATTCATTTTTTTGTGCGGGAGTGCATGAATCTGGATGTGGAGTAGTTCGATACTGCAGTTCTTTCTTTTTAAATATTTTATCGAAGATTAGCTTGACGCGTTCAAGGTGAAAGTCAGATGTTACGATTAGTAGTGTAGGTACCTCTATTGATTGTAATACGTTGTGTACTTGAATGGCATCATCATAAGTATTCTTACTTTCAGCAAACGTTAGAATATCTTTTTTAGGTGTTCCCATTTTTTGTAAGATTTGACTTGCGTAATGTGCATGAGGTTTATTGGTTGTATTAAAATGTTCCCCAAATCCGCCTGTGAGGAGAATTTTCCAACCACCATTTTTTCTTTTCGTGTATTCTTTGAAACCCTTTTCTATACGTGCCAAACCCATTGGAGAAAGATTGCCTTTTTCATCATTTGGTGATCCGAGGATGATTATAATGCCAATGTGCCTATCTGTTTTTTCCGTCATGATTTTTTGTAATAATTATTTGTGGTGCTTGTGGAGTGCTTATGCTATGATGATGTGATTTTTACGCATGCTTGGAATACATGTTAGGCGGATTTTGGTGTAGCTATGCAGTGTGATATCTGCTGTTTTTATGCTATTAGGACTTACGTATTTGCTGTACTTTGATGTTAATATTTATGTTTTTCACTCACCAAAGGTAGACTTTTGCTCGTGAAAATCTTTGAATTGCCTAGTCATTATACTCATGTGTGTAAGTCTTAGCTATGCAAAAAGAGATTGTGACTATTTTAACACTCCTTGTTATGAGAATTAATAGCTCCATTAATCTTTGTAGGAGTGTATGTTGGAATAATCTTACTAAGGAATGTCAATACAATGACAGCGTATGTTGTATAATATAACCACACTACAAAAATGTATTATCATGAAAGAAAATTACACAGGTTTTTGGGTGCGTTTTGCGGCATCATTTATTGACTTACTCATCATTATCTTTTTTTTCTGCGTGCCTCTGTTTTATGTGCTTAATCTTCTTACAAAAGATGCTGTATTTGCAGTAGGTAGCTTACTCTCTTCGACAGGACTTATATCACCATGGATTATCCCTATTGTTTTCTTGTACTATGTTATCACTACTCATTTCTATGGCGCTACTTTTGGGAAGATGGCAGTAGGCTGTAAGGTCACTGCTATTGATGGTTCAAGGCTATCACTGGGGCAGGTTGTCTTGCGGGAAGTTCTTGGAAAATTCATCAATAGTATCACTTTGAATATTGGTTATCTCATCGCTGCTTTTACGCCACAGAAACGTGGATTGCACGATTATATTGCCAAATCAGTGGTTACCTATACTGACCCTGAAAGTCGAGCACGTAAATGGGTAGTTATTACTGTGTTGACCCTTCAATTTCTTGCACTTTTGCTTTTTTAGTATTGTTTTTGTGAGCATAGACCAGGATTTACAGGCTTGATCAAATTAGTCATGGAGGACGTAATTTTAGAGATATCAAGTTTACAGTAAATGGCAAGCAAGTAGATTTAGCGAGGAGGATGAGGACGGCCTTATGGATGACTTAATAGCAGTGAAAGTTGAGATGGAAATGTAAAAGAATGATGTTTCTGTTGGGAGCGCTTGTATTTGTGCTGATCGGAATGCAGTTGTCGGTTGCGAAGGACCGCTCTATGATTTGCAAGCAAAGAAAGAATGGAACGATATTAAGTAAGATGCTGTAGAATAGTCTCTAAGTTTTTAATTTTCCACCTTTATCCCAAATACGTCGGTCAGGCAGGATATATGTCCTTTTGCCTCTAAGGATATTGTAGGTATCAATATCAGATATTAGTCTCGTTACGAGAAACGTTGCAATGTAAAGTATAGTTGAATATGTAGGTCTCATTATCACACCTAAAGAGCTTAGAGTGCCATCTAGGAGTATTGCTATAATGCCAACGCTCAGAATAGGAATGAAACCATAAGTGCCCTCCGCAAATAGGAGGCTTGCCCATTTCTTTTGTAGTGTGTGCGTGTTCGTTGCCTTGAACCGAAGGGCTGTAAGTGTCACTAAGTGAGCAAGAGTTACGATTTTGAGAGTGTTAAAAATAAGTAAAGAATCTACATCTCTTTTAGGGGAAATGAGATCAATAAAAAATACGCCAATGATGGTGGCATAGATGAAGAAGATAAAGCCAAGCAGAAAGAGGGAGAATGCAACACCAAAAGATGCGATCAGATCCCTCCCCATAGACTGGAATATTTTGCCAAATAATAAAACAAAGACAAAATATAGAAAGCTCAAGACGATAATGCTCCACAGATGAATCCATAGAGCCTCTTTAAGGGCTATGTCCCCACTGATAAGACTCCATCCGATGTAGATATTTACAAGAAGGATACTAACGATACCAAAATCACTCTTTCTGAGAATATTCATGATTGTATTATATCACTGGCGCGACATAATAATTGTTTAGGACTTACGCATGTGGTGTGCTATCTACGTTTTTCACTCACCATAGGTAGACTTTTGCTCGTGAAAATCTTTGAATTGCCTAGTCATTATACTCATGTGTGTAAGTCCTATTGTTACACATTCCCAAAGATCAGAGGCATATGTCTCTTGATTGTCGATATTATTGGTGGTGAAGAAAATTGGCGAGGGCATTTGATTGGAGTGAGCCTAGTGGTTTTGGCAGAGCTTTTGTGTGATTGTATTTTCTGTGTGCAGTTTTTTTGTGCAGACATCGTCTGTGAAGTGACGAGGGATCTCTTTTGTTGTTTTTTGTTTGGCTTGTGCATCGCTTGTGAAAACCGATTTTATGCGATCGACGATTTTTTGCCAGAGTGATTTTTTGTTTGTCACTTGCTCATTTTCATGTAGAATCTCTTGTGCTTTTTTTGAGTGTGTAATTACTGCATCTTCCTTTTCATTTTCTTTTGTATTGGCTAGAGCTTGAGCTATGATTTCTTCTTGCTGCTCTTTGCTTAAAGCATTAAAAGTGCTTTTGTTGCTGTTTTCACTTTTGATAGTATTTTGCCATGTCCACCCTGACTCTCCCTTGATGTACAGTGCGTCTTCTGGAATGGTTTTTGCGTCAGTGTAGTCGTAGCTGACACTGTCGATTTCTTTGCCGCTTGGCGACCTGAGTTCGATCGTTCCTTCGCTGTTTCCTAGAGAGATTGCGCTATGCTTTCTCGTGATCTTTTTAGACTCACCTTTTTTTAGTGTAATTTTTTTCTTAAAGGGATGATTTTTGAGGCTGTCCTCGTCTTTTCCTGTTGCTATACTCCAGTCGTCAAGATTCACCTTTTTCTTGTCTTTGTTTGTGATAAGAATGTATTCTTTGCCACTGTCTTTTCCGGTAGGGTTTGGTAGTACTGCTTCGATGCGTATCTTTCGTTCGGGATATTTTTTAATTTCTATGGGGAAGGTTTTTGTGATTGATTCTACAGCGTTTTTTACTGTAACACTCGCGGTATAGTTTCCTGTTTTTTTATATTTGTGCGTCGCCTTTTTTTTTGTACTTGTCTTGCCGTTGCCAAAATCCCATTTTACGGAGACATCATCCATATCTGCACCTACGATTTCTAGAGAGAACTCTGTATCTGCATCTTTGTACTTTCCATCGACTTCAATCTCTGTGATTAAAAGGGGATCTGGGAAAATATTTGGCTTTCCAGGTGTTTGTGTGAGTGTGAAGCGCCATTTCTCTGATTCCCAGATGTTTTCACGACTGTATGATGCATTTGTTTGCGCACCGTCATAGCTTACAGTGCTTGTTTCTTTGCCTGACGGATCTTTTAGTGTGACTGTCTCAGCGCCGGAATTATTTAGGGCAAATTTGTATGTACTTTTATATATGGTGTGGTAAGCGCCTGGATCTATAGTTCCACTTGCCTTAAATGTGTATATGCCTCTGACCGATGCATCACTAAGCTCCCATCCCTCTAGTGCAACTTCTTCGTTGTTTGGATTGTAGATCTCTATGTATTCTTCTTTGCCTGATTCTGGTGCTGGTAGAAGTTCTGTGAGAATGAGTGGTAGAAATGGTCCTGAATTTTCGTCTTTTGTTTCAGTTACTTCCGTACCTGTGTTTGTGATGTTATTTTCTTTGCCGGGTGTAGGTGTGCTTGTGGGCACAAATTTTTCATCTGGTGAGAGAATTTTTCTAGCATAGGAAAATCCCTTCGTACTTCCTGTGTATGCCGCTTCGTCTTTTGTGTTGCTATTTGGTGCAATGAGTGTTATGACTTCATTGCCTGTATTGTTCAGAGCAAAAGTGAATGCTGGTTTTTCTATGAGGAAAAATGACCTTGCCTTGATGATTGATTTTTCTGGCAAAGTGTATGATCCGTTTTTGGATGCATCTTTTATGATCCACTGTGATAAGTTATGATCCTCTGCAGTGGGATTATAGAGCTCTATGAACTCTACCTCGTTTTTTTCTTTGTTGGGTTGTGGGAGAAATTCAGTTAGAAAAATATTTGGGTAATTTTTGAGAATAGTTGTTTCTGGTTTTTCTTCTGTTTGAATTTTAGACTTTTCTTCTGTGGCTGCGGCTTCCTCTTCGACTATTGGGGCGCTTATAATGTTTGCTGCACCTGGTGTAGGTGTTGTCGTTTCTTGCCATTTTTCTTTGCTGAAGGCATAGCTTATGCCTTCTTGGGAGGCGCTGTAGACAGCTTGTGCTACTACTTTTTCCGTAGGAGTGAGGAGGAAAATTCTTTCTTCACCTGTGTTGTTGAGTGCTATTTTTGATGTGCTTCTATAGATGGCTGTGTATTCTCCTGGTTGCAGAGTTCTATCATTGAATGTGTATGCGCCTGACTTTGAATTATCTTTGAGTGTCCAATTTTTTAGATTTACAGCTTCTTGCTGTGGATTGTAAATTTCTATGAATTCTTGCAGTGCATCCTCCCCTTCAGGATTTGGCAGAAATTCTGTAATGGAAAGTGTGGGGAAAGATTCTTCTGAAATTGATTGCTGATCTGTATTTTCATTCTCATTGACTTTTTCTGATTCCTTACCTTCTTCTTTTATTGACTCTTCATTCTTATTTGGTATTTCTGCAATATGAAGTATATTTTCCTCTCCTGGTGTTGGTTTTTCTGTTTGCTTCCATATGCCACCTTCTTTTATGTAGCTATTGCCCTGTGCTGTTTCTGAGTATACTGTCTCATCTGAGATTTTACCACCTGGTTTGGTGAGTGTTATTTTTTCTTCACCAGTATTGTTGAGTGCAAACGTAAACTCTTTTCTGTAAATTATTACAAAGCCTTTTGATTTAATTGCCTTTTCTTTATCAAAAGTATATTTGCCACCTTTTGATGTATCACTTAGTGTCCATCCAATGAGATTTACCTCTTGCGTACTTGGGTTGAAAAGCTCGATGAACTCATTTTCGCTATCAGCACCTTCGGGATTTGGGAGAAATTCTGAAATGAGAATGCTTGGCAATGCATCGTCATTGTTTTTGTTTGCGGCATTGCCTTGTGAGACTGTGTTTTGATTTGTGTCTGTATTTTCATCTATACTTTTTTCCATTTCTACATGCTCATTGTTTGTGTGGTCTTTTTCTTCTGTTTGTCTGCACTCTAGAGCTTGTGTGACATTATTTATCGCATTTGGCGTTATGGTTATAGATGGTAGCCATGCAGCTTTACTGAAGTTTAGACTCATGCCTTCTGCTGGTGCAGTGAAGGTGGCTTCTGCAGATATGGTATCCTCAGGATTTTTTAGGATCACTTTTTCTTCACCTGTGTTGTTTAGCGCGAAGCCGAACTCACTTCTGAATATGGTGTAGTAACTTTCCGCCTTTATCGTTTTATCTGTGAATGTGTACGAACCATTTTTCGATGTGTCTTGTAGTTTCCAATTTTCAAGTGTGATGTCTGTTTTGTGTGGATTGTAGAGCTCTATAAATTCTCCCGCAGTGTCTTTGCCATATGGATTTACAAGGATTTCACTGATGAGTATTTTTTGGTAAATAGTTTTATCTTGTACATTCTCTTTTTCGGGTTTTTCCTGTGTATTTTGGTTTTCTGGCACTTCCTTTTTTTCCTGTATATTGTCGTCGTTAATGTTGTTTTTTGGATTTGTTGTTTCTTCTTCTTTTGGCGTGTCTTCACTGATATCATTTGTGACCTCCTCTTTTTCTTTTGTAGGATTTTTAAGATTGGGATTCAGCTGATTTTTCTCGTTTGGTGTTGGTTTTGCACTGTAAGGTGTGTTGCCGCGATTGAGCGACTCTCCTTCCTGTGCGGTTGTGTAGGTAAAGGTGTCAATTGTTGTATTGTCTGGAGTACGTAAGAATAGATCATCTCCGTTGTTGTTGAGGGTGAAATTGAAATCATTGGAGTGAAAAAGCGTGAGAAGGTCCTGAGGCTCTAGTGCTACTTCTTGTGAAAAAGTGTAGACGTTTTTTTCTGTGCGATCGCTTAGAGTGATCCCAGAGAGACTTACTGTGTTGTCTGTGGTATTGATTATTTCAATAAACTCATTTTCTGCATCTTTTCCTACCGGATTTGGTAGAATTTCATTTATCCTTAGACCTTCGAATGTGTGTTCTTGCGCATCTAATTCATAGTGCGGCAAAAATGTGCAAATAATAAAAAAACCTGTTAAAAGAAGTATGCGTGGTCGTGCGTGCCTCATATGTGTCATGGCATTTTCGACTCCTCCTATCGTGCGTTTTTTGCTCCGTATTCGAAACGTTATTATTAAAATTTAGTAACTTGATATTATAGCACATCATGTGATGCTGTTTTTCTAGGTTTTTTTGTAGTTCTCTCTAGGCTTTGCCGTGTTTTTCTGTGTGTTGTTTGGCTTCTTTTACTAGCGCTTCTGGGTGCGCTCTTTTAGAGATTGCTTGGCGATTTAAATGCATGACAAGCGTTTTTATTTTTTCTGGATGGGCAACATGACGAAACATAAAGCGATTTTCATTACTTGCTGTTTGTACATAGACGTCACCGTAGTTAAAAAGAGTTTGAATGATTCCTTCTATCTCACTTGTGACATCTTGAATGTGTGTGTAGTCTAGCTCACTTGTGTTGCGTGCGAAGAGGCCTTTTTGCTCGACATTGATCACGCGTGCGCTTGTGATAACCCAAATATCGAGGAAGTAGTCAACCCAGAGGAAAAAACTGTAGATCCATGCGATGAGATAGCTAAATGATACGAGGAAGTAAATCACTGGTATGATCTGAGTGTCGATGCTTTCTGATAGTGGACCTAAAAAGGTAAATGCTACGCCTGTTGTGGTGAGTACAAAAAGAATTATTGGTATAAAGCGCGAAAAAAGATCAAACCAATGCCTATGGACGATTGCATACGTTTTTTCTGTGGTATGCGTAGTGGAATGAATGATTTTATCAAAGTCGTGGTGCATTTTTTTTGTGATAGCGTTGTAATGGCGGATTTATAATTCTTATCTCTGTAGGACTCATGTACTTGGTGTACTTTGTCGTTAGAGTCTACGTTTTTCACTCATTATCAGTAGACTACAGCTTGTGAAAAGCCTTGATTTTGCTTAAAATTGCGCTCATGTGCGTAAGTCCTATTCTAAAAGGTAGGGGGTGATGTAGGTACTGGATTTAGGTCGCTAAAAGGAATTTGTGTGAAAAAAAAGAAATTCAAGATGACGAGAATTGCTGTGATGATTACGAAAATGATTGTTGTGCGCAGCGCAATTTTTGTATCGAGAGAATATCGCATAAGATGAAAAACGACAATGACTACTGCTATAAGAATACATAAAAGAAGCGCTATGTAAATGAGACCAAATGTTTGCATTTATGTGATTTTAATTAGTTGCGAATCCTTCTTTTGATGACATTGTCCTTGCAGGGTTTTTGCTTTACTATTTTTTGTATTTAAAGCCAAGGTAGTTGTATGCGTGTTTTGTGGCAACTCGACCTCGTGGTGAGCGATCGAGGAAGCCATTTTGTGTGAGGTAAGGTTCGTAGACATCTTCTATTGTCTGCACTTCTTCCGAAAGAGCATTGGCGATTGTATTTACCCCTACTGGACCGCCATCGAATTTTTCAATGATCAGTGTCAGGAAGTGCCTGTCAGTGGGCTCAAGTCCTGCGTCGTCAATTTCTAGCATTTCTAGTGTCTGCTTCGCCACATCTTTGGTGATTGTACCATGATCACCTACCTCGGCGAAGTCGCGTGCACGCTTAAGCAGTCTATTTGCGATTCGTGGGGTTTGCCTTGCTGCTTGTGCCAGTACTTTTGCTCCTTCGTTGTCAATTTGCGTCTCTAAGATGTGCGCACTTCTTTTAATGATGTTTTGTATTTCCTCTGCGTCATAAAATTCTAGACGATGAATGGCGCCAAAACGATCTCTCAGTGGTCCGGTGAGTGCGCCCATGCGTGTTGTGGCGCCTACAAGCGTAAATTTTGGTAGATCTATTTGTAGTGCTTGGGCGCTTGGTCCTTTGCCGACGACGAGGTCGAGTTTATGATCTTCCATTGCAGGATAGAGGACTTCTTCGACTGATTTGTTGAGTCTATGAATTTCGTCGATAAAAAGTATATCGCCATCACTCATATTTGTGAGAATAGAACCGAGGTCACCTACGCGTTCTATGGCTGGACCTGAAGTTGTTTTGATGTTTGTGTTCATTTCGCGAGCTACGATTGTAGCAAGTGTTGTTTTGCCCAGTCCTGGTGGTCCGTAAAGCAGTATGTGTTCTAGCGCATCACCACGTTTTTTGGCTGCATCGAGAAAAATACGAAGTTGTTTTTTTAGTGTTTTTTGCCCTACATATTCTTCAAGTGTTTGTGGTCTTAGTGTTACTTCAAATGAAGTATTCTCATCTTGTGTGCTCGTGGTAGGTGCTTTTTTTTCGGTTTCTTGTACGCTTTTTTTCTGAGTAGAGTCGTGCAGCATAATTTTTTCTTGGCAAATAATGGCTTGATTTAGGCATTATAGCAGATACTTGACATAAAATCCAAAGCATGCTATATTAGTTAGTCGTATCAAAAAAGACCTTTCATTTTTTGTGTGACATCGCTATGAGGCGATTGGTACTTAAAACTCTGTAGGCATGTTTGGGTATTCTATCTTTATATCTAAGCATTGGAAAGACATGTCCAGATCGGGTAGGGTGGTTTCGGCTGTGCTATTCCTCGACGGTTTTTCTCCCTGTGTTCTTGCTTACACGCTCCACAGGTTGTGTCTACAGTGTTTAGAGTATCAAGCTATACTGCACTTGTTGTAATCGCGATAAAAATCTTCTTCATGTACGAGGGGGATTTTTTTTGAGCTTAGACTTACTCGTACATACCATGCTTTGCGCTGTGCATGTATACGTGATTATTTAGCGGATCTTTTTTGTGTCACATTTATTGGGTCAGAGCATGGTTGCGCGACGTGCTTCCTCGAGAGTTGTTTCACCTGCAAGTGCTTTGAGTACTGCGTCTTGTTCCATGGTTAGCATACCATCTTCGATTGCTTGATTTTGTAATTCATTTATTAGTGCGCTGTTTGCAATGAGATTGGCTATTTTTGTGTCCATGAGAAGTACCTCGCTGACTACTGTGCGACCGCGGAACCCTAGGCCATTACAGGTTTCGCAACCATCTGGTGCAAAGAGTATTTTTGGTGCTTTTTTTTCTACCGTAATTTTTTGAGATATACTTGCGAGCACTTTTTCTATTTCTGTTTTTTGTGCTTGTGTTATGCGCACTTGTTTTTTGCATTCGCAGAGTTTGCGTACTAGTCGTTGCGCCATGATGCAGTTGAGTGCTGCAATTAGATCAGGTGCTTGTAAGCCTAGGGTGCTTAGTCTTTGTATGGTGCTTACGGCATTATTTGTGTGTAGTGTGGAAATGATCAGATGACCTGTTTGGGCTGCAGTTACTGCAGTATTTGCTGTTTCTTCGTCTCGTATTTCTCCCACTAAAATAACGTCTGGATCTTGCCTGAGGAGAGACTTGAGTGCTGTATCAAATGTGTAGCCTTGTTTTTTGTCAATTTGTGTTTGCAGTATTCCGCTGACTTGATATTCTATGGGATCTTCGATGGTGATTATTTTGATCGCATCCGTTTTTATGACATTTAGTATACTGTAGAGCGTTGTTGTTTTCCCAGAGCCTGTTGGTCCCGTGTTGAGTACCATGCCGTATGGTTTCTGTGCTTGGGAGACTATACGTTTGAGATTGTACGGTGTGATTCCTAAAGACTCTATGTTACTGCCTACGTTTGCTCTTTCAAGAATGCGCATGACCACTGTTTCGCCAAAGCCGCCTAAGATGATTGAAATTCGAATGTCTGTTTTTTTGTCTTCGCTATCCTCCTGCATGCTCTCACGCACGATGCCGAAGCGACCGTCGGACACGCCTTGGCGGATGGATGTTGGGATGTTTGCCAGAGACTTTGCTTGTGCAAGTAATTTTACATATTGCGATTTAGAGATCTGAGCAATTGTTTGTAAGACACCGTCAATACGTACTCTGATTTGCGTTTTGTCTTCAGCGGGTTCAATATGAATATCACTTGCGCGTAAATGTGAGGCATATGTAAAAATCTCTGCTAGAAGGTCCTCACTGCTCGCATTTTCGATTGCATTTTCGATGCTTTCGATTTGATTTACTTTTGATTCAGACTCCAATTGTTTTTCTTTGCTGATAAAGAGTCTTTTTGTGAGTGTCTGAGACATGAGGTTATCGTAGAGTTCTTCTAGCACTCCTGATTCTGATGTTACGCGCCAGATTTCTTCGATTGATGTAGTGCCCTTGAGTGCTTTTAATATTCCGTCTTGTGTCATCGTGACGAAACCTTCTTCGATGGCTGTTTTTGTGATTTCTGTTTCACCTGCAAAATCTAAAATTAGTTTTTCGATGTTTTCTGAAATCGTCAATGCCTCAAAGATGCCAGTACGCCCTTTATAGCCTGAGCCGTGGCATTTTTCACAGCCAATTGGTTTATAAATCTTTTCTATTTTAGTAGGGACTTTAACTTGTGCTTTTGGGGAGATCAGCGCGACCATTTTGAGGATATTATCTGCTACTTCCTGTGCTGGAATATGTTCTTGTTTGCATTCGCAGAGCTTGCGCACAAGTCGTTGTGCGAGGATGATGTTGATTGCAGGTGGCATGAGTGTCGGTTTCACACCCAGCTCTGATAACCTCGCTATTGTGGTGGTCGCTCCATTTGTGTGGAGTGTCGAGAGTACCAGATGTCCTGTTAGTGCTGCATTTATCGTAACATCCGCTGTTTCTTCGTCGCGTATTTCCCCTACTAGAATAACATCGGGATCTTGTCTGACGATTGCGCGGAGTGCGTTTGCAAATGTGAAATTTTCTTCGTGTGCTGTTTCTGTTTGTACAATGCCGTCGATTTCATATTCGATGGGATTTTCGACTGTGATAATTTTTTTATCTGGTGATTTGATTTGGTTGATGATTGTGTAGAGTGTCGTTGTTTTTCCAGAGCCTGTTGGTCCAGTGGTGAGTATGATGCCATCAGTTTTGCCGAGGGTTTTTTTTAGATCCTTGTATGCTTTACCTTCCAGTCCGAGTTCATTTAGGGAGCTGCTGATGCTGGTTGCATTTAGTACACGCAATACTATACCTTCTGCGTTTTTGCCTGGGATCGTGCTTGCGCGCATGTCAATTTGATTATCTACTGCTTGAAAAGAAAAGCGACCATCTTGTGAAATGTCACGAATGTTAATTTTCATTCCACTCATGAGCTTTACTCGTGCTGTAATAGATTTATGGATTGTGTATGGTAGTGAGACAATGTCTCTTAAAACACCGTCAACTCTATAGCGTAGGCGGATATTTTCTTTTTGTGGTTCAATGTGTATGTCACTTGCGCCCATAGAGATTGCACCAGAGAAAATAATGTTGAGAATTTCTGTTGTAGAAAGAGAGGTGGATTGATCCTCAAGCTTTAATAGTCTTCCGATGCTTTTTTCAAATTCTTCAAGATCTTTGCCGGTTAGATTTATTTTCAATGTGTTTAATGCGTCGACAAAGTAGACATGGTTGTACTGCGTCAGAGCGCGTGCAAGTGAAGATGGTGAGATTACAGCTAAGATGATATCCCATCCATTTTTTACAGAAATGTGATCGAGGTATTCGAGGAGACGTCTGTCTTGGGGGTTTGGTGTACCGAGTGTGAGTTCGTTGCCGCGTTTGCGAAAGCATACTATATTCAGGTCACGTGCGATGTTTTCTGGAAGCGTTAAGACATCATCGCTCGCGATGGGTATGATGTGGAGGTCCACATAGGGTAGGTTGAGTTTGTTCGCAATGCGAGCTGTGTAGTCTTCTCCTCCTTTTTGTCGCAACTTAGTGAGGCGATCTGTGAGTTTTTGTTTTCTTTTGTTTGGAGCTTGTGTGGTATTTTGGATGATGCGGACCATATTTTTCTTTTTATTTGGAGCGAGTTGAGTGAAATGCCTGTGACATTTACTTTTGCCTTCGTCACACATGCTTTTTTGTCGTAATGTGTGTGATGAAGTGAGCACTATACTTGCTGATTATTTCACGTATATCCGTGAGTATAGTATAGCAAACGTTTTGACGTATTTTGCGTTATAATACCATCTCCAAATAACCACCCAACACCCAAGTGCACACTCTCGCGGCTGCGACA
>CALIRC010000020.1 GCA_938044295.1 Minisyncoccota bacterium | reverse complement strand
GTACATAAACCTCCTCCATCACATTCTTCCGCGCCCTCTATGCGCCCATTTCCACAGTACTGTGCATAAGCAAGACATTTCTCACCTTGATTGCCAGATTCATCAAAACAATGCCATTTCCATGGTGAGGTTAGTGAACCATCACCTTCTATAGTGCCAGATGCATTACCTGTAAGACAAAGGTCGTTTGATGGAGTTGGCTTTTCTGCGAAGTACTGATTGTTGTATTCGGGAGCGCATTTTGCGTCAAATACAGCTTGTGCATGTACGTCTGTTGCAATTAAGCCAGAGAAAAAAATACTTATACTTAAAACTAAAAATCTCGTCATATTTTTGTATTAATGGTGTTATATTTTTATAACCACTTTTTTATCATTCTGAATGATTATTCTATAACATTACCTTACTGGTAAAATTTGAAAAATGTAGAACATGCCACTGTTTTGCTTCTATGCAAGACATGATGTCCTTTCAGATTGACATTGTGTTATTTATGATACATCACCTCAAAAGTACTGCAAGTATCCCTCTGTGTATAAGTACTGAGTATCTCTATGTTGCTCTTTTCGATTTTTTGTATTGTATTTTACTTACTTTTCAGCACAGATTGACTTATCCAATTTTTGCTTTTATACCTTTCCTTCTGTCTTATAGTTTTTTTATGTACAATACAAATTTTATTTATTCTAATCGTTCTTTTTTTTCTCTCAGGTAATGTGTAAAACCTTCGAAAATGTCTACAATCACTTTAAATGGTGTTTCTATGAGAAAATCCATAATGAAAACAAAGATGTTTATAGAATCAAATCTTTTTGTAATCCATTGACCTGATTGTATGATTGGTAAGGTTAATAGATCAATAAGAAATACCTTTGCGCTTACATTTTTTGGTGTCACTCGCCATTTTTGTGCTCGTCCTCTAATGCGCAGAGCGAAATAACTTACAAGTGTGAGGAAAAAGACAAATAGTCCGCCACTTACGATGTTGAAATGCAGCGTCTTGAGCGTATAGATAATTGCGCTAAAAATAAGTACAAAAAAGAAAATATAGAGCATGGAGAGAATCAGTCCAAAAATACTTCTTCTTTTTAAGCAGTTTACTGATATTTGTGGTAGTTTTTTATTTTCAATAATTGATGCAATACCATCAATTGTCTGCGTTCGACTATCTTCTCGTGGTAATCGTACGACACGTGTTGCAACAAACAGGATAAATGGATGAAAAAAGATATTGACTGCAAGTGCCACTCTGTTTATCTTTCCTGATTCCCAAAGGTCATATGGCAGCTCTATGAGGAGTGCAAGAATAGTTTTTGTGAGTAGTATATAGATAATTGCGCGATTAACGCTCTTTGCGATGGTTTGATGTTCTGTATTGTATGTCTCAGAAATGATCTCATCGACGTGTTTTTTGATCACACTGATATCAAGCTTTTTACTACACCATTTTTCTGGTTTTTTTGATGCAGACTCTCGCATTAGTGCAAAATATATTGCGTAATCTCTTAGCTTTGGCACGATGCGCCAGTTTAACGGATGTTCAATGACTTTTGTAATGTTTTCTACATGTTGATTAAAATTTTTACCCATACTGACAATCTCATCAACTGATGGCTGATTCTTCCATGATGGGTGGTGCATGTTCCAGATTTTATAGAAAAGATCAGATTCGTCATATCCAAGTAACGATCGCATACATGCGATGTATGTTTGCATATTTTGTTCTTTGATCGGAATTTTTACATCACGAAGCTCTATGAGATCATATACTGTAAGATAAAAAGCATCGAGACATGCATGTGCTGTGTCTGGCGCAAAAAGGTACTCTTCGATTTCTATCGCTGCGAGGCCAACAATCCTGTCGAATTCCTTACTCGTACCAAGTATTTCGTTTTCTGTGCCTGGAATTGCTTCATATAATGTAAGAATCTTCTGTATAATGATGTCTACATCGTTTATGATGCGTTCAGGTAACTCATTGTTTGGAAGATACCCTGCTCGGACGAGCTCTATGATTAGAAATGGTGCGATTTTTCCACGTCGAAATTGCTCTTGCAAACGACGCTTTAGCATACGCTTAATAGCATTTCTCTTGATAAGATGACCTTCTTTGTAATCAACACTATTGCGCATCTTTTCATAGAAGAGCGATAGTTGGCTTGAGATCTGTTCAACAGAGATCAATTCATCTCCTTGTAGCGCAACGAGTGGGGATCTTTTTTTTCTCATTGCGGCGATTTGAGCGCGCATCTTCTGAATCTGTGGTGCAATCTTTTTTTTCGCATCACCATCTTCTTTCACTGGTGTCATCTCTGTTAGATTAATCTATAACTATAGTTGGCTATAATGTTCTTCTGCATACATGTATTTTTGCTTATCGCTACTCCCCTTTCTTTTTTTGCCATTGCTCTAGCGTTTGCGTATCGTCAAGAATTGTAAGTGCAAGTAAAGCCTGCATCGCTCTTTTGTGTGTTACATCTTCTTTCCACATTGCTGTATTTTCTTCGGTGAAAGATTGTGTAATTTCTTGTGCTAATTCCTTCCTAGCTGATGCACCCTTATTTTTTGCTAGCACGGCTTGTATCGCTGGATTCTCTCTATTTTTTTTATTTTCTTCTGTTCCTTGCCAACTCCTGATTATCTTTTGTACTTTATTGCGCATTTCTCCTTTTTCAAAATTATCTTCTTCTAGAATAAGAAACCAATAGTAAGCCTCCTTATCTTCGAGCGTATCTAGTTCATCTCCGCCTTCACGAGCTGTTTTTGGTTCACGCGTACGCGATTCTTTTTCTTGCCACTGCCATTGTATTGTATTTTCTCCTTCTGTGTTTATTTCTATACTTTGCATCTGTTCTCTCGTTGCCTGTGCGAGCTCCTCCCATGTATTTTCACTGTAGCGCGCAAAAATTTCATACCATGATGGTGTGAGAGCTGTATAGTCAAATGCGTAGTGATCTTTACTAAAAACACCAGCTCCTTTTTCTGTTGGGAGAACTGTATATGTGTCTTCGCTTTGTATGATAGCGTGCTCCCAGAGATCTTTAATTATTTCTTCTCCTGCAACTCTATACTTTTCATCACCCCATGACTCGTACCCTAGGAACAGCGCTGCTGCAAATGTCGCGTCGGCGCGCGTGAGATTTCCATCTTCTGTGCGCTTGTCGTTGACCCACTCTCGTGAAAATAGTCGATCATGTCTATACTGAAGATGGTCTTTAGTCCATTGCCAAATCTGATCAAATGTTGCTTGATCGTGTAATAGAATTGCTAAATGCATTGCATTGGCCTGATCTTCTGGTGTTGTGCGACCTTCTTGTTTGCTTGCAACTCTTCCATAAGAAAAAATATAGCGATCTTTATATGCACGCCAAAGCTCTTCAATTTTTCTCTTTTGTTCCTCGTCTGTCTTGTACAATTTAGCCCAGTTCCCTACTTGACTGCCGAAGCGTGACTCATTCATATGTCCAGCTCCACTTGTCCAATCTTTTATTGGTGCTGCGTTTTGATATGCAATTTTTGCAATGTTGTCTTCGCCTATGCCTCCGAGTTGCCGTAGATGCTCGTGCGAGAGAAGCATGTAGTCAATATTCTGTGCATTTCCTTCGTACTTGTAGTCACGGATCAGCCCATCGTGAAAGACTTTTGAAAACCAGTCTGCACGTTCAAAAGTTTTTTCGTTTATGTGGCGTGGATCGCGAAGATCTACTAGTCCTTGTATGTCTGCTATCACTGATTTATCCTCATCGATGTTTTCTTTAATCCATGTAATTGCTTTGTTATAATTTGATGTTTCATCTGCGTGGAGATAATCTTTTTTACTTGTAGTGAATAGCCCACCTAAAAGTACGACGCTAAAAATTATATATATGAGTGATTGCTTTGCATAATCTTTCTGAAATCTCGCGATAAGCCACCAAAAAGCTATTGCACATGCTATAGCAAGAAAAGGCACCAATGGCAGAATGTGGAAGTTGGTTACGATGCCGCCACGCATGAGAAAAGCAAGATATATGAGGACAAAAATCATCATCGTGCGCACAGGTGTGTTTTTGAACATCGCTACGATTCCTATGAGAATACCCACTGTTGCTACTATAATTGTAGGAATGTCTTTTAGAATCCAGTCATTCAACGCAAGGCGAAATGCGCTTTCAGGGTGCAGCAAACTATGTGTACTATCTCTGTTTAGCTGGAATTGAATACCTGAGATGAAGCTCACATTGTCTTTTCCAGTGATAGACGGTGGTAGAAATTCTCCTTTTGCGATTGTATACGTTATGAAAATCATACCTATGCAAAAAGCTGCTGCCAACCACAGTGTGGCGCGCCGTAAAAAATTCATGGAGCATTTTTGTTGAACAAGTACGTAAAGAATACCTGGCAAAAAAACGATTGCAGGGATTTTTGTTAGTAGCGCACAACCGAAAAAGGCACCTGAGAGTCCAATATGCCATAGACGTAGATTTTTTATATAGAGAATAGCTACAGAAGCTAGGAGCCACAACGTTAGCACATTGTCTAAGAGAACGCGTCTCTGATAGTAAATAAAGATTGGTGAAAGTGTAAAAAAAAGAGTAGCAAAAATCGCTATTTTTGTATTATCTGTAATACGTCTTGCTATAAAGAATACGAGACTTGCTGAAATGATATGAACAATTAGCATAAATACACGCATATTGTCGATAGACGACTCTCCAAAAATGAAGAAATTTCCTCCAAATACTGCACCCCACAAACTCATTGTAATCCACCCAAGTGGTGGATGATCATACCAGTATGTATATGGTGATAGACTTCCTTCCTTTATAACTGACCAAGCTTGAGAGACGTAAATACCTTCATCTCCTTCGTAGTAAGGATAATGAAACATATTCCAGCCATGCAAAAATGCTGCCACAAAAAGTGTGCCGCCTAGTGCCAATAAAACATTTTTTTTTACTTGTTTCATTGTCCTTTTCTATAAGAATTTACAGTGTATGGCATTGCTTTTTTCGCTGATTGATAATTGATTTATACATGGATTTGTTTAAAATGTCAACTAATATCTATTACGTAGCTTTGCCGAATAGAATTTTTTTAAGAATACCACCGATGATGTTCACTAAAAGACCGAAGAGTATTAACCCTATAAAGCGCGTGATGATCACAATAATCTCACCCCATGGGGTATTGGCACTTGTGCTTGCCACTCCTCCAAGCAAGACTTTTGTACTCCACAGAAGCGCCACTGGAATATTTGCAAACTCTTCCCTATTGCCTTCCATAAACCACATTGCACTTGCGCCAAAGGTAGCTGCAATTGTGAATACGATAATGTAGATTTCTATCTTTAGCCAAAAAGATTTACTGTGTATGTTTTCTTCCTCATCAAATGCACCTTCATTTTGTCTGATACTTGTATACATTATGCGCACCAATCGTAACAAACGAAAAAATCTGAGCATACGAAGGATGCGTGTGCTTTTGAGAAAGCTAAGATTTGCAAACCCAAAGAATGTTGGCAAGATTGACACAAGATCTATAAATCCAAAAAAGCTAAAGATGTATGATAGTGGCTTTTTGTGTGCTAGAATCCGTGCGATATACTCGCACGTAAATAGAAAAACTGTAATGTACTCCACTATGAGAAAGATTTTTGCATAGGGACTTAATCTTTCTACTGTTTCTAGGATGATACCCAGAATTGCTATGATCGTAACGATTGCGAAAAAATCGTTCACTAGCGAAAAGTACTTTGATTCTGGTTTGTAGAATGCTTTATGGAGTGCGTTTTTCATATGATTTCTTTACTCCATTATACTACGCTTAGATCTTTTATGACTTCATTGAACGACGCATATAAAAAACAAAAAGTGGAATGCCGACGAGCAAAAGTGCTGTCCCATCTATAAGATTATGCTTTTTTTCATTGCTAAATCTCTTTTTTTCACGTTTTTGCTCCCGCACAATGCACTCCGTGTACTTTTTTTCTCTCTGTTGTGGTGTGAGTTTTGTCATTTCAGATTTTTCATTTGCAGGAAACATACCATGATCCATCTCTATATATTGATCACATCTGTAGGCTTCAAAATGTGGACTTGACTCTAGTTGGAATACTGTAAGCTTCAGCGTTGCGTTGATGAGCATGACAGCTCCCACAGCAATCAGTACTACGCCAATACTTGTGCCTACCACATTAATTAAACTCTTAATAATTGCAACTGCTTTCATCTTTTTGTATTTAGTTGCTTAGATTTTACGTTTATTATATATCGCTTATATTATTTCAACAAAGTTCTTTACCTACCGCTAGTTACAGATCTAAGCAATAATTACTATTCCCCCACTCTCAAACTCACTCAAAGGTGACATATATATATGAAACCTGTTCTCCAGTTACATACTATCTCTATTGGGTTATCTTTTTTCTTAAGCTTAGCTCTAGAGGTTATGGAGATACTGTCTTCGACTTTTATGGTGGAATATTTGTGGCTTTTTTTAAGTTGATTTGTATTTTTTCCACATTTTCTGGAATACCTTGTTTGTTTTTTTCAATTCTGCTAGCGATCCTTCGCCAACGATTTTGCCTTTTTGAAAGATGATAATACGATCTAATTGTCTCAATAGATTCATTTTGTG
>CALIRC010000019.1 GCA_938044295.1 Minisyncoccota bacterium | reverse complement strand
GTTTGTGCATCGCAGCAATGATATGGGTCATACAGTCTCTGGTGATTTGATTCCCGAGTCGCCGTGGTTTGACATCTACGGTAGAGAGAATTCTTCACAAACTGATGGCGGAAAAAAGCCGCAGAATCTTTTTCGCCTTATCAAGCGTGGAGCGTGGCTCAATACATCGCAAGAGGTGTATTTTCGTATTGATCAGTACAATGTGAGTGATGATTCTGATCGCGATGCTTCTAATGGACTATTGCTTTTTAGTCGATATCAAGATCAAGATAACCTTTACTACGCTGGTCTTCGTGTGGATGGTAATGCCGTCATAAAGCGTAAAGTGGGGGGTTCGTATAAGACGCTTTTGCAAAAACCTTTTATCACTGATCGTGGTGTGTATGATCGTGAAAATAATCCTTCGCTTCTTCCAGTTGATGAGTGGATCGGTGTGCGTACGGATATCAGAAACCAGTCAGATGGTACGACAAAAATTAGCTTGTTTATCGACGCAAGACGCGATTATAATTGGGAGCTTGTTGGTGAGGTTGTTGACGATGGACGTTTTGGTGGTCCGATCGTGACTGATTATAGTCAGGCTGGCATACGTACTGATTTCATGGATGTTACTTTTGATGAGTATCGCATTCGAGAATTGTAGATCCGACGTACGCACTACGGTGTACTTTGTCGCTACCATCCCCGTTTGTTCACTCAATATAGGTAGACTGTGGCTCGTGAAAAGTCTTGAAAATTATACTCATGTGTGTACGTCTTATAGCATTCTTCTGTGTACATTTATTGTTTTGGATAGTATTGTTTATTTATGATACATAGAATATTGCGCGATACGTTTGTAAGGCATAACATGGTCTTTTTTCTTGGATCTGTTTTGGTTGCTGCGCTAAACTATCTTTTTCATCCTGTCATGAGTCGGATGTTGAGTGTTTCTGCATTTGGTGAGGTGCAGGTTTTTATTTCGCTTATTTATATCACAAGTATTTTTGTGCTTGTTTTTCGTACAGTTGTCATCAACCTCATTACCCAAGATTCTGACCACGGTAGAGACGTTGCGCGTTTTTTTGCGCAACGTTTTTTACTGGGTATGAGTATTTTCTGTGTGCTTTTGGTGTTTTTGCATCCATTTTTTGCGCGCGCTTTGCAACTCGATGCTGGTCATGCCTTTTTTCCTTTTGTTGCACTACTTATTATTAGTGTGCCACTTGGTTACTGTAGTGCTGTTGTACAGGGACAGCGTGACTTCGTGACTACTTCTTTGATCAATATTTTTGTTGCTGGTGGTAAACTTTTGTTTGCGGTTTTGCTTGTGTTTTTCTTGCCGCCTGTTTTTGGAGCGGTGTGCGCTTTTGCCTTGGCTTCGCTTGTGGCATTTGTTTTTGCTGCGCGTAAAATTCGCTATCGTCTCACATCGCTTTTTCGTTCAGAGGGTCGCAGGTTATCCCTGGGCTCGGAGTATCGTTATGGCTGGCTGGTTTTTTGTGGTTTTGGTTTTGTGACATTTTTGTATACATCTGATGTGCTTTTTGTGCAGTATTTTTTTGCTTCTGAGGAGTCAGGTCTCTATAGCGGTATCGCTACGGTTGCGCGGATTATTTTTTTTGCAACGGCGTCTATAGCTGCTGTGCTTTTGCCATCGATCCGTGCTGACGCTCCTCCTGCTGAAAATAGGCGAACGCTTTTAAAGGCACTTTTGATTGTTTCTTGTATCGCTCTGGTGTTGCTTGGATCATTCTTCCTTTTCCCATTTTTTATCATAGGGCTTTTGATTGGGTCAGAATACGTGGTGTACGCGTCGCTGCTGCCAGTTGTAGGTTTTTATATTTTTCTTGTGAGTGTGATTAATGTCTTTTTTGCGTATTTCCTTGCTCTGCGTGATTTTTGTGTTGTGTGGATTTCGCTTGTGAGCCTTTTCGTGCTTTTGGTTGGTATTATGCTCTTTCATGGATCTTTTTACGCACTTGTGCTAGACTATATTGTCGCAAGTATGGTTGCACTTATACTCATCTTTTTGCGACTGTGGCGTCTTCGACTTTGAGTGTACATTTGTACGTCCATTATGTTGATTTCTAAACGTTTGTCATAGTAGTGACTTTCTTTTTTGTGTTTTGTAATAGTATAATTCTGTGTATATTCTTTTGTGTGGAGGGTAGGAGATAGCACGCCCATTTTATATTTTTATGTACTGCGTTTCTGTTATTATTCCTGTATGTAATGAGGAAAAAAATATTCCTCTTATTTATGAAGCGCTTTATACTCTCTGGGAGGAGAAATTGAAGGATTTTTTTGCGTTGGAAATT
This sequence comes from Minisyncoccota bacterium, assembly GCA_938044295.1. Lineage (GTDB taxonomy): Bacteria > Patescibacteriota > Minisyncoccia > Moranbacterales > JAHDCW01. Next base: position 3,604 of record CALIRC010000019.1, on the reverse strand, counting down.
ATTTTTGTCGATGATGGTAGTGTGGATCATTCGATGATGTTGATTGCGGAGATTGCGCGGATTGATCCTCGTGTGCGCTCTATAGAATTCTCGCGGAATTTTGGGAAGGAAATTGCTACGACTGCAGGTATTCATGCATGTACGGGTGATGCGTGCATCATGATGGATGCTGATATGCAGCATCCTGTGGATGTGATTCCTGCATTTCTTCTGAAATGGCGTGAAGGGGATGAGGTGGTGATCGGTGTGCGAGAGCGCAGTGAGAGCGATGGAATCCTCAAGCGGTGGGGCTCATGGTTTTTTTATAAGATAATGCGGATGATCAGTGATGTGCCGATTATTTCCCATGCGACAGATTTTCGGTTGCTGGACCGCGTTGTGATCGATGCATTTAATGAGTTGCCTGAGCGTAATCGTATTACGCGTGGTTTGATTGATTGGTTGGGTTTTCGTCGGGGCATCGTACAGTTTGCAGCGGGTAAGCGTTTGCAGGGTGAGCCGAGCTACAGCACGCTTAAGCTGGTGCAGCTAGCGGTGACGAGTATGATTTCTCTGAGTCTTTTGCCGCTTCGCATTGCTGGGTATCTCGGTATCTTTATCGTGTTTTTTTCCGTGCCGATGGGTCTTTTTATGCTTGTCGACCGCTATACGTCGTATACGAGTTTACAGTTTACAGGTTCGGCTATACTTGCTGTTATCCTCATGTTTCTTATCGGTATTGTCCTGATCTGTTTGGGGCTTTTGGCGTTTTATATCGGGCATATCTACCATGAATCACAGGGACGGCCTATGTATATCGCACGTAATCGGAAATAATACTTTTTTAGGACTTCTTCACATTGCACTAAAATGCGGAAGTCCTCACATTTTTATTGCTGTTTGTTGGTTGGTGGAGTAAAATATACTTATTTGTCTGGATTTTTACTCTATAGGATTTACGCACGTGGTGTACTTTGTCGTTACAATCTCTGTTTTTCACGCACCATCAGTAGACGATGGCTCGTGAAAAGTCTCGATTTTGCCTAAAATGAGACGCAGGTGTGTACGATCTCACTTTGCACACCCTTTTGTAGATGTTTCTTGTGATGATGTGAGTGTATTTATACCATCTCCAAATAACCACCCAACACCCAAGTGCACACTCTCGCGGCTGCGACACCTACCACAGATGCTTATGGGTCTCGACACACTGCGCATCTGTGGCAGATGTCTGGCTCACGAGAGAGCACACTTAATGTAGGCTGGTTATTTGGAGATGGTATTACTGTGTAAGGAATGCGTACAGTTTTGTGAGGGGAATGTTTTGCTTTAAGGATATATTTTATGAGAATTGTTTGGTTTAGTTGGAAAGATATTAAAAATCCGCTTAGCGGTGGCGCTGAAGTAGTTGCACATGCGTTGGCACAACGATTGGTGCGTGATGGTCATGCGGTGACAATTATTTGCGGCGGTTTCAAAGATGCGCAGGGAAAACCTGCGCCATCCTATGAGGATATTTCTGGTTATAGTGTCGTACGTGTCGGAGGACGCTACAGTGTGTACATATGGGCCTGGCGATATTTTGCTAAAAAATATATGAGAAGTATATGGAATCTCTGGCAAAAACCGCGCAGTGTGGCACCAGATATCGTCGTTGAGGAGATTAATGCTGTGCCATTTATGACGCGTTTTTATGTGGATCAGACGCAGGCGAAGCGGTATTTGTTTGTGCATCAACTTGCGCGTGAGATCTGGTTTCATGAGATGTTTGCGCCACTGTCGTGGATTGGCTATCAGCTGGAACCATTTTATCTGAAGCTTTTACATAAAGAGAAGGTCATCACTGTGAGCCAGAGTACAAAACATGATCTGCAGCAATATGGATTTTTACCCGGCAACATCTCTATCATCACGGAAGGGACGACGATTGCACCGCTACATGATTTAGCAGCTGTAGAGAAATATGAAAATCCAACCATTCTTTCACTCGGCAGTGTGCGGTCCATGAAGCGGACAGACCAGATTGTGCGGGCTTTTGAGATTTTTAAGAATGACCATCCACAGGCAAAGCTAGTGATCGCTGGAAATATGGACGGTCCTTATGCGAAAAAAGTTCTGCAAGTGATCGAGCGCTCTGCATATGTAAATGATATAAAAGTATGTGGTCGTGTAGATCAGGAAACCAAAATATCTCTCATGCAGCGGGCGCATTTGATCGCTGTCACATCTGTCAAAGAGGGATGGGGTTTGATCGTGACTGAGGCTGGGAGCCAGGGGACGCCAGCAGTGGTCTATGACGTCGATGGTCTGCGAGATAGCGTGCGCAATGGTTCTACTGGTTTGATCGCGCGTGAGAATACACCTGAGGGACTTGCGGAGGTTATGCGGGAAGCATTTTTGATACGTGATCATCAGGACACTCTTCCCCTCTACTATAGTTTAGGTAAAAATGCGTGGCGCTGGAGTCGTCAGTTGACTTTTGATCAAAGCTACGCTGATTTTACTGAGGCTTTGAGGATTAATCAATAGTGTGTCTCGAAGATCTACATAACTACGTCACGATCGCGCCAATGCTCTTTTAAAAAAAATGACCACCGCGCTGGAGAGCGAGGTGGTCGCGTGTGTGATTAGTGACTTCGGTAGATTTTACTGCTTATCGCTTGGGCGTGGATGGTCGAGAGTAGTGTGGCAATCGGCAATTGCTTCGCTCGATGCCTTTTTGATGATTTCGTATAGATAAAATCCATTTAAAGGCATATCTTCGTAAGATTCACTTATTACTGTCCACTGATTTGGTGGGTTTTTAATCAGTATTTTTATACCGATCTCTTTATCTAGATGATCCGTTATTATGTATACTGGCTCGTCATCTTTGTTGCTATATATTTGGTTGGTGATTTTATTACCTTTGTACTCCTGCCACTTTGCGTCGTTTTCACATTCTCTGGAGATGTGAAATTTCGTTTGTTCCGCGTCGATAAAATTCATGATGTTCTGGATTTGACCAGGTTTGAATTTTATTTCTTTGGCGTGTGTTGCGGAGGTCAGTAACATCACTAGAAATATTGTGCTTAATACTGTTTTCAACTGTATTCTCCCGTTTTATTAAGTAGGCAAAGCGTAAGCTTTGTTATACTTATTTAAGCATTTTTTACTTAAATTGTCAATGTCTTGTTGTGGAATCGACGTATTGAAATGGAGTTTTAATCACACTCCCCGGCGCAAAATACTGAGGTATGGAGGTATTTGCATCCTTTCTTTTTTTGTCTCGTAGATGTAAATAACTACGTCACTATCGCGCCAATGTTTTCTTTTGTGTATCCAGAAGCTTTTTCTTGTTAAGCACTTTTTCTCTCAGACGCTTGAAAAAAGTTACGGAAAATGCTATTGTGTAAAATCAGTATAAATGCTGTTTTATACCATGTAATCTTTATTTTGTGGAAAAATCATTAGTTTCAGTAATAGTACCAACATATAACTCCGTGGAATTTTTGGAGGAATGTTTGATGTCTATCCGAAGTCAAACTTATAAAGAAATAGAATTGATTGTAGTTGATAATAATTCCACAGATGACACAAAAAAGATTGCTCGCAAGTATGCAGATTTTGTTTTAAATAAAGGTCC
>CALIRC010000018.1 GCA_938044295.1 Minisyncoccota bacterium | reverse complement strand
TATGTGACTCTAACAGGCACAGACATCAGAGACGCAAAAAGAATCATAAAGAGGCAGCCAAGCATAAAAATGATCATAGTTGGTAGTATGATATATGGAGGAGGGAAGATTGAGGAAAGGATAATACAAATTATCAAATGCATCAAAAAAAACAACCCATTAGCCAAAGTAATCTTGTACAATACAACAAGAGCTGACGCAGGTGAAGGACCAGCATATGATATTAAATTCTGCACATTATATAGTGGAGTCCTAGACGCAGGTTTTGAAGGGATAATTGAGAAAGCTATAAGTGAAAAAACTTCTAAGATCAGTCAGTAAAGTCAAAAAGCCACCTGCTAAAAATACAGGTGGTTTTACTTATACAAAAAATCGATTATCAAAAAATAGTACACGCCATAATATGTATATAATTTAAAAATACTCAATTGACTAGTATCTAGATATGCGAAAAACGGACAGGAAGAAATATGGAGGCTTTTTGTAACACGTATCGACTATTAATTGAAACACTGTGATACCATAGGAAATTATAAAATATAACACAAAGTACATGAGCATGGGGATGGACGAGACTATAGAGTGGTATGAAAAAAACGCTCAAGAGTATCATGAAAAAGCTGTATTAATGTGCGCGCCAGAGCAGATAGCAGCATTTGAAGCACTTTTACCTCGCGGGTCTCATGTGCTGGATGCAGGTTGCGGCTCTGGACGAGATAGTGTCACATTGAAAGAGAGTGGTTTTGATGTAGTTGGTATCGATCTTACAAAGTCATTTATAGAAATTGCTTAAAGAGAATATCCTGAAATTACATTTACACAAGGAGACTTGCGAGAGCTGCCATACGAAGATGAGGAATTCAATGGTGTGTGGTCTCACGCGTCCCTACTGCACCTGGAAACAATAGAAGATGTCAAAAAATCACTCCAAGAATTTTATCGAGTTTTACGACCAGGTGGCATTCTTTATGTATATGTCAAACAAAAAAATGGAAATGTGAAAACAGAGGTTGTATCTGATACTGTATCCAATCACGACAGGTTCTTTCGATGGTTTACTGCTTCAGAGATTTCTGACCTGATGTCAGATCATAAATTTGAGATGATCTCAATAAAAGACAACATGCTAGATCCTGGTGGGCGTAACGAAGTGAGATGGATTGCAACTTTCGCACGAAAGATATAATCTCATTGATCAACTACTTGGTAGTGTCCTCCAGGAGATGAGGTACTTCAAAAAACTACCATAATACGATCATTATAGTACAAATAATTGATTAAACATTTAAGAGTCTGTAGTTAGTGTCATGCCAATTTGTGATACAATGCACTCATGAAAAAAATACTATTTCTCAGCTTTTTAGCGGTTTTTGTGGGATGTGGAGATCCAACTGGGCCTATTAGAAAAGAAAATTCAGATCGTGATAAGATCGCAGATCAGATCCCAGCGTCCACAGACAAGCAAGAAAATATAAATCAACCAAAGAATAAACAAAATAACAAAGAGGGTGTAGATGACATGGTGAACAAAGTCTCAGAATATCCTCAACATTCAGTGGGTGAACTCCTTGATCTTCCCGTACCAGGATCAAACTTCACGATTGGACATATTTTGGCGCAAACAAGTGCATACACGAGGTACTATATTACTTATGTAAGTGATGGATTAACCATCTCTGGCATCATGAATGTACCAAAAGCTACCGAAACTGATCCTGGTCCATGGCCCGTACTGTTCCTCAATCATGGATACATCGACCCTGCAGTGTATACAAATGGCAGGGGACTCAAACGGGAGCAAGACTATTTTGCTCGGCATGGCTACGTCGTCATACATAGTGACTACCGCGGACACGCACAGTCTGATCCAAACCCCATCTCTGATGATAAAGTTGGCGAAAGCGGCTATACAAGAGACATCCTTGGCGGGATAAATGCTTTCAAATCCCTTGATCCTGATTTTGCACATGTCAATAGTATTGGCATGCTCGGACACTCAATGGGTGGCGGTGTGACGATGCGCGCAGCAGTCGCGCGTCCAGAGCAGATTCAGGCAGCTGTACTCTATGCGCCAGTCAGCAGTGATTATCTAGATAACGTAAAGAGGTGGATGCTTGATCGTCTTGATCCGAGTGAAGCAGCTAAAATTCAAACTGCGGATGGACAGTGGGATCCAGAACTGGTCGCGCCATTTTCAGCGATGACATATTTCGACCGTATCCAGGCACCTATCATGATCCATCATGGCGATCGTGATAAAGATGTACCCATTCAGTGGAGTAAAGACACAATCAACAGACTAAATCAAGCACAAGGTAACCATAGAAAAAAACCGATCTATCACGAGTATCCAGGCGAAGGACATGAGTTTGGCCCACAGTGGGAGAAGTTTATGGAAAGAAGTGTCACATTCTTCGATGAACATCTCAAGAAATGAGAAAGCAAATTGAAATTTTCAAAAAATTCTTAGAAGCCAAAGAACTTAACCGTGTTCTCGTAGCACACATAATGCGATCCATTGCACTCTCAATGGTTAGTGTGTACATTCCAGTACTACTTCTTGAAGGTGGTCAATCTCTTTCTTCTGTGATTCTATTCTATGGACTGGCACACCTAAGTGGTTTGTTTGCAGTCTTTCTAGTGATCGTACCGCTAATCCAAAGAATTGGTGCGGTAAAAGTATTTAAACTCTATTATCCATTTGAAATTGGTTTTTTTGCGCTACTCAACATCTTTATCATGACTGGAGATGTGCGATTGATCTGGTGCGCAGCTGTTATAACTGGCATTGGAAATTTTGCATACTGGATTCCACATAATATTCTTTTTTTGAGAAATACGAAGAAAAATACTATAGGAAGTGATCTGGCAACATTTTTCGCATTACCAAAGTTCTTCAACATCATCGGTCCTTTGATTGCTGCTATTGTAGTGCTAAGTGTTGGCTTTGGTCCTATGTTCGTGATTGCTACCTGTGGACTACTCCTATCATATGCGCCGCTACGTAAGATTCGTAATGACATCGTTGCAGTAGAAATCAATTTCACAACCATAGTGCCAAAAATCTGGAAACGAAAGAAGATATTTGCGATGGAAATGCTGGACAACATCGTGGAGGAGTCAGAATGGTTTTGGGGTATTTTTGCCTTTCTTATGATCGGCACACTAGAAGCACCTGGCTACATCGGTGCAGCAGGTGCGGTCGGTAGCGCGCTATTCGCTCGCTTTATCGGGAAGAAAATTGACAAAACACATGCGTCTTCATACGTCGCCGTAGCTTCAATAGGACTGATCGCGCTATGGACAGTACGATTCTTTGTAGAATCACCAGTTATAGCGTACGTCATTACTGCAAGTGCCTCATTTATGATGGCAATGTTTCTTGTATCATACTTTGCACTGATTCTTAAAGATGTCAAAGGAGAAGGAGAGGAGGAATTTATGATTCTCAGGGAAATACCGACAGTTCTTGGGCGGTTCGTGGTGTTTGGAGCAATTCTCTTCTTTGCAAACCACGACAATGTACAGAGGTTCGTATTCTTTGTGCCAATAATCGCAATTCTAGGTTTATTAGTATTCCTTCGGTTAGAAAAACTAAAGAAAGATAGTCTAATAGTTTAGTTATTATACAAAAAATCTAACAAACTTATTGAAGATCACTAAAACGAGACTGGCTAACAACGAAATCATCAAAGGTGATATAACTTGTGGTGTCCGGTGCCCACGATGGATCACCGCCACCAAAATAAGTAGAGAAGTACAGTGAATCAATATGACCATATGTATTACCAGCGCCTAATCGGAAATTACTTCTCGAAAGAACTTTTTGATGCGCGCCACCACCTACACTAACCCAGACTTCGACGACACCATCGGCTCCGGTATCAGTATTCCTTCTGATGCGTTGCGTGATTGTATAATCAGAATTTTTGGTGAAATAGAAGCCAAGATCAATCTCATCACCATAGTTTGATGCTTGATCGCGGTGATAGAGGTACAGTATAGCGCGACCATTGTCACGCCACATGTAGCGGGCACTGAAACCTTCTCCTTGCGAAGGCTTATTTCCGCCAGACCATGTACTACCTCCACTTGAGAGTCCAGGAAGTTTGCCACCACGTTGCCAATCAAAACCATCTTCGAAGCGAACTGTTTGACGAAAGTAGAGCTCTTTATGGTCGTTACCGAGGTCGACCAATGCCTGTCCACCACTATTGCCTGAGCCATAAGCGCCCGCTGGATACGTCATGCGAAGCTTCTTATTGCCAGAAACATCTACGATCTGTGCACGATCGTCCACTTCATTCCACCGCACAGAAGTCCAGTCATCATCAGAGTCAAAATCAGAATTACGATACGCTCCAATATTTTCATCATCAAAACCTTGACGCAAAAGGGCGTAGGAAGGCGAAGGGTTGCTACTCGTAGAAGAGAGTGGAAGATAGTATGCGACACCTTCATAGATCCATGCATCATCCGTAGCAGTAAGGTGATCTTTTTCTGCGTTACTAGCTGTATAAAAATGCGATCGGTACACAGGACTCCAGAAACGGTATACAGGTGTAGAACGAGAAACATTTGTTTTGAAAACCCAGTAGGCAATTCCTTCATATGTCCAGTACGGATCATTTGCGATCAGAGCATCTTTTTCCCGTTCATCAGGTGTAAAAAAATGTGATTGATACGCTTCACTCCAGAATCGGTAAAGTGGTGATGCATTTGCATCTGAAGCAGATGGACTCTGCGCAAAAATACCTTCGTAGCGCCAATGAGAATCACCAGAAATAATTGCATTACGCTCACTAGAACTGATCGTATAAAAATGCGAATGAAAAGCAGAAGAATAAAACCTATAAACAGGCGAATTCGCACTAACAATTAAAGGGAGAAAAAGGAAAATAATAAAAAGCGTGAAGCGGAGGGTATGAATCATAGGATTTTTGAATATGAAAATAAGTCCAGTCTATAGTATATCACTAATAGTAAAATCAGTAATCTCATAAATATAGTAATATGGAATACTTAATCTTAATTAGGACTTACGCACTTGGTGTACTTTGTCGTTAAAATCTCCGTTTTTCACTCACCATAGGTAGACTATGGCTCGTGCAAAGCCTTGATTTTGCCTAAAATTACACTCAAGTGCGTAAGTCCTATTAATGAAGAAGGTATCATGTCGGTAAATTTCACAGCAAAAGCCCCTTTACAAAAAAGATAAAAAAAGCCATAATAAGTTACAGTTTTAATGACATTTTAGAGTACATAAATATGAATTTTTCAACAATTATCAAATCGTTCCTCATGGGAAAAATAGGTCAGAAGTTTGCTGGCCGCATCGGCAGAAAATTTGGCCTCTCAGGTGAGCAAGTCATGATGGTGATTATGGTCGGTGTCCCAATCCTTATGAAATTTCTTGCAAGTCGCAAAAGAGCAAAAATGATGCGCAAACAAGGACAAGATCAAAATAATATCATCAGACGGTAAGATGGGTGAAGATCCAGTGTGAAACAAATTTTGTGGAGTAAATAATAGAATCTGTTTTACCTGCGGCATTTATGTGTTAATATAAAACCATAAATAGGGGAAATAACAGTTTTGCATGGATACTAAGGCACTTATAAAAACCGATGATGAAATCGCAACGATGCGCAAAGGATGCCAAATTTTGGCATCCGTTTTTGATCGACTAGAAAGTCGTATAGTGCCTGGCGCTTGCGCTTTCGATTTAGATCATTTTGCAGAACATGAAATACGAGTTGCAAACTGTATTCCTGCTTTTAAGGACTTCGATGCAGGAGGACCGATGCCATTCCCTGGATCTATGTGCTTTTCGCTTAATCACGAAATCGTCCACGGCATACCAACAAAAGAAAAAGTAATTTCTAAATCCGACCTAGTAAAAATCGATATGGGTCTTATCTACAAAGGCTATTACGCTGACATGGCGCGGACTTTTGTAATGCCAGAGGCATCAGAGGAGGCAAAAAACCTTGCTCTGCATACCAAAAAGACATTTGAAGCAGGTATAAAAAACATTCGCGACGGTGCAAAATTGAGTGATTTTGCACAAGTTGCGCAGGATTATGCAGAAAATGGAGGTTATGGTGTTGTGCGAGGTCTTGTAGGGCATGGCATAGGAAGAGAATTACACATGCCGCCACAGGTACCCAACTATTTCTCTAAAGAGTTTGACAACTTCACATTTCGCAAAGGTATGACAATAGCAATCGAACCAATGGTAAACATCGGCACGAGTGACATCGCACAAGCAGCAGATGGTTGGACCATCATAACTGCTGATCATAAATTAAGTGCCCATTACGAAAACACAATTTTGGTAACAAATGAAGGATGTGAGATACTAACAAAAATAACATAAAAACTAAAAGACTCTCTCAGATAATTAAGTACTAACAGAAATCGTATGCAAACATTTATTGGAATTGACTGGGGGGAAGCAAAGATTGGTACTGCCTTCGCTGATGAAGAAACACGTATAGCTTTCGGTGGTGGAATTCTAGAAAATGATGCTATGGCACACGACAAGTTATGGAGCCTCTGCGCACAGCACAGTGATTGTGCATTTGTCATTGGGATGACAAAAAATGACGAGCAATCAGATAATACCGAAAAGATCAAAGACTTCGCAAAAAAGCTAAAAAAACTTTCCAAGAAAAAAGTACATTTTGCAGAGGAGATGTTTACAACAAAAGAGGCGCAAGCCAACCTAAAAGCAGCAGGAAAAAAAGATATCACCAAAAATGATGACATCGAAGCAGCGAGGATTCTCTTACAATCATATCTAGACAATGAAAAAAAATCACACAAGTAAACGTGGGTAATACCTGACCTCTGCAAAACGCATTAAAGGCTGATATGTACTAAATGTATGTGGTATAATATCACTATAAAATCATCTAGCTGACATAGAGATATGCCAGCATTATTTTCATGGAAAACATTACCCTATCAGTAATAATCCCGGCGTATAAAGAAGAAAAGCGTATCGGGCCAAACTTAGCGAAGATCAGTGAGCATCTTGGCCATAAAAAAATTTCCTATGAAGTGATCATAATCGTAGATGGATCAAAAGATGCAACAGCCCTTTTTGCCCGATCTTTTGCAGACCGTATAGAGCACCTGAGTGTGATAGACAATGACGTAAACCGTGGCAAAGGAGCAGTGATCAGACAAGGACTCATGCTCGCAAAAGGGAAGTACCACGCATTTTTAGATGCTGACGGTTCAACAAGTATCACGCATATCGACGAGGCACTTACTTTGATTGACGAGGGCGCTGACCTAGTAATCGGTTCACGTGACATTCCAGGTGCAAAAATTGAAGTGCATCAATCCAAGTACAGGGAAATCATGGGAACAGCTGGAAACATGGCGATCCGAATCGTCCTCGGACTGTGGTCATTTCCAGACACGCAATGCGGTTTTAAAGTGCTAAGGCGCGAGGTGACGCAGGCCGTAGTGCCGCGTATGGTAGTAGACCGTTTTGCATACGATTTTGAAATGATTGTGCTTGCGAAAAAACTCGGATTTACAATTGACCAAATGCCCGTTCACTGGATGAATGCAGAAGGATCAACAGTTGGTGGTTTTCTCGGTCCAAATGGTTTCTTGCAAGTATTGCTAGACCTATGTAAAACACGATTGCGACTATGGGCAGGTACATATCATTTAAAGGAACAAAAATAAATAAGCGTAAGGTTGAGAAAAAATAATAAATCCGCTGCTGGGCTATTTCGTAGAACAATAGCGGTAAAAAAAATATGGAAATAGAACTACTGTGGTCACAAAAAATCAACATGAAAGATCATGAAGATGCACAACTTAGGTATGACCTTTTTCGTGGAAGATGGGTGCTGATTGCTGCGGCCAGAGGGAAAAAGCCCTCTGATTTTATAAAGCAGGATAAAAAGGAGCCCTACGAAGAGCAAAAAGATCTTTTCGCAGATCCTGAAAAATCTCTGAAAGAGCCAGACACACTCATTTACAAAGACGAAAATGGAGAGTGGACTACACGTGTGTTTCCAAATAAGTTTCCTGTGGTAGCATCAGGAGGCGATCCTAGTGATCTGTCTGTTGGGCCGTATCCGACGCTCGCAGCGACAGGAACACACGAAGTTGTTGTAACCAGAGATGGTCGGCGGACGTTTGCACTACTGAAAGAAGAAGAACTTGCAGAAGTGATTGATGCATATCAAGAACGATATCTAGCGATGATGCGTCTCAGGAGCGTACGATCAATCACAATTTTCCATAATCATGGCAAAGGTGCAGGCGGAACAATAGCGCACCCGCATTCTCAAATTCTCACATTACCAGTAGTTTCTAGTACAGTGATGCATGAGATTACAACAGCCGAGAACTACAAGTTACAAGCAGGTGTACATCTCTTCGAGGTGATTGGTGAATATGAGCTAGAAGCAAATGAACGGATCGTCTATGAAAATGACGACTACATTGTATATTGCCCATATGCTTCTAGGAGAGCATTTGAGATGCGCATCCTACCAAAAAAACCTTCACCATATTTTGAGCGGATCACTGTAAGTGAAAAAATGGCGCTTGCAGATGCGCTACGCACAGCACTCAAAGCGCTCTACGATGGATTGGATGATCCAGACTATAACTATTACATTCGCACAGCACCATGCAATGGACAGACATATGAAGAATTCAGCTACTACGTAGAAATCCTCCCGCGAACACACATTCAAGCAGGATTTGAGGCAGCGACCGATATCGACATTGTACCGCTGGCTCCGGAGGATGCTGCTAAATTTTTAAGAGATGTTATAGGAAAAAATGCATATACGAGTTAAACGCTTGATAAGATCACAAACTAAAATCACAGTAATTGTATGACAAAACCAAAGCTAGTAATCGGCAATCTCAAAATGAATCTCGAGACACGTGATGCAAGAGATTCCTATCTCGAAAAAGCAAAAAAAGCTTTTGAGGTACTGACGGAAAACGAGAGGAATGCGATTGCGATCTGCCCGCCAATGCTCCATGTTGAAGCATTTATAGATGCTCTCGATAAACAACAAATAGCAATCGGAGCGCAAAATGCACATCACGAACTACGAGGAAAATTTACAGGCGAAACATCACCAAAAACACTCTTTTCATTAGGTGTCTCTGTGGTACTCCTTGGTCACAGTGAGCGCCGTGCCGCTGGAGAAACACAAGAGATAGTCATCACAAAACTGATAAAGGCACTTGAGGTGGGACTTACACCAGTCATCTGTATAGGATATGGGGTCCAGAGCGAGGATGCGGAACAATCTATCAAGGAAGAGGTTGAAAAAATCACCAAGGATCTTACGCAAGAACAAATCGAGAAAACGATCATCGCCTATGAGCCAATATGGGCAATCGGTACTGGAAAAACACCATCACCAGAGCACATTCATACAGTGACACTCGTAATAAAGAAAGTGATTGCAAGCGTATACGGGAGAGAATCAGAGAGCACTCTAATTCTTTATGGCGGAAGTGTCACAACTGAAAATATACGTACCATCTGTGAAGAAGGTCATATCGATGGTGTTTTAGTAGGTGGTGCAAGTTTGCAACCAGAAAATTTGGCATTAATGAGTAAAATTATAAATAATAATTAATAATAATAGGACTTACACACTCGGTGTATTTTGTCGTTAAAATCTACGTTTTTCACTCACTATAGATAAGCTATAGCTCATGAAAAACCTTGATTCTGCCTAAAATGACACTTAAGTGCGTAAGTCCCAAGTAAGAAGCATATGACAAAGATCGCAATTAATGGATTTGGGAGGATTGGTCGCGCTGCATTTCGCATCCTCAATGATCGCAAAGATGTAGAGATCGTCGCTATTAACGATCTCACAGATGCTGGTACGCTAGCACAGCTGCTGAAGTATGACTCTGTGTTTCGCAAGTATCATAAATCAGTCATTGCAGGTGAAGGTGAGATTACTGTCGATGGAGTACAGTACCCGATTTATTCAAATAAAAACCCGAGGGAGCTACCATGGAAAGAATTGGATGTGGATGTAGTACTTGAGTGTACAGGTTTTTTTGTGAAAGATGGTGCAGCATATGCGCATATCGACGCGGGTGCAAAGCGCGTGATCATCAGTGCGCCAGCAAAAGGTGATGACACAAACATCTCCACACACGTCATGGGCGTACATGAAGCTGGTGAAGATTCAAAAGAGGTAATCTCAAATGCTTCCTGCACGACAAATTGTATCTCACCAGTAGCACAGGTCATGAACGATACATTTGGTATCACGAAGGCACTGATGACAACGATTCACTCCTATACTGCTACACAGAAGTTGCAAGATGGCCCAGCGAAAGATCCACGAAAAGGACGTGCAGCAGCACAAAATATGATTCCCACAACAACAGGCGCAGCCATCGCTACAACAAAGGTCATTCCTGCATTAGAAGGAAAATTTGATGGATTGGCAGTGCGCGTACCTACAATCGACGTCTCACTGACAGACTTCGTCTTTGTGCTAGATAAGAAGGTCACAGTAGAGGAGGTAAACGATGCATTTAAGGCAGCTGCAGCAGGTCCACACAAGGGGATCTTGCAAGTAACAGATGAGCCACTTGTCTCGACTGACTTTATCGGAAACCCACATTCTAGCATCGTCGATATGAATTTTACTCGTGTGGTAGATGGTGATCTCGTAAAAGTCTTTGCATGGTATGACAACGAATGGGGTTATGCAAACCGCCTCTGCGATACAGCAGTACGTGTAGGAAAGTTTCTCTCATAACGAATAAGAATGCAAAAAGATTATTAGCAAGGACTATACCTTCTTCTGATCTAGAAGAAGCAAATAAAAAAACTTAAATCTAAACGACAAAAAAATGCTCCTCTGAAAAGATGGGCATTTTTTGTGAATATAATGAAGGTATGACTGGGAACTTTGGAAAAAAATCACACTCCCGTCTTGAAGTAAATATCTCATCACGCTACGAGTTCATAACTCCTTGCATTACATCTATAATTACAACCTTTAGAAGACTGAAAGATTAAGACAAAAAATTGACAATATACAGATAATATGCTATAAATGCTAACAGTGTTGCCAGTGGGGCACCACATTTATGTGAAAGGAGAGATACATTGAAGAGCTTAATACGATTTTTTATAGTAATTCTGTGTGCATGTGGTAGTGCGCAAGCTGAAATCACGATGCAAATAAGCTGCATCGGCAAAAATCAAGGGGGGTGCAAGATAGGTTTTGAAAAAATCTTTAACGATACGCCAAATCATCTTGGAGAAAATCTTTTTCTTTTAGTAGGGGGTGAAATCGTAAAAGGAGAAACCCTCTATCAATCAAATATTGGTCCTATAGAAGCAAGGGCCGATAAAAAAACGCTTCGCTTCGGAATCGGTAGGATGGGACAAGAAATCGACTTCTTTACAATTGAAGACATAAAAGAAGGCATCGGGTTAGGAGTGACAGCATATGTCACTAGCCATGAAAATGCCGACGGCTTGGAACTGTATGAAGAAGCTCACATAGGTGAGCGAGTAACAGCAGGTCTTCAGTTAAAGGCGCAGCTACTGCACCATGAGTCAGTCTTCTCAGCACAATTTGGTCTTCGAGGGAATGAAACGCCATTTGATGCAACGAGCGATCTCACAATGTATGCTGGAGGCAAAGCAGTCCTGCAACCACTACTAGACGAACGGTTTGTAGTGTCTGCTGGATTGACGCAGTATAGCCTACTAAACACAAAAGATATGTGGCACGCATGGGAGGCTGGAGCAGGCTTGCTTATAACACCTGATGCACTTATTGAGTTCACTGTAACGAATGGTAGGCACCAGTGGGCTGAAGTAAAATCAGTGCGCGCAGGCGCAAAGATTAAGATAAAGCTATAATTTCAAACGAAAGACAATCACAGGAATCCTTCTCTATATAAACATTTAGAGAGGATTCCTGATTTTTTTTGGGCGAATAAGGTAATACCGCTCTCTGGCATCCATAATTTAATGCTAGGACTTACGCACTTAATGTACTCTGTCGTTAAAATCTATATTTTTACTCACCATAGAAAGACTATGGCTCATGAAAGTCTCGATTTTGCTTAAAACTATAACCAAGTGCGTAAGTCCTAAATGTATCATCATAGGTAATAGTGTTATTCCACAAGAAATCAGCAACACAAACTGTGATATGGTAGAATATAGACCAGTGGGGGAGGTAATTGCAGGCAAGCGATTATGCAGTCATAAATATTCTGTACTAACTTCCAAATGATTAAATACATATGAAAGGCATCATACTCTCAGGAGGGTCTGGCACACGTCTTAGACCTCTTACAGCAATGACATCGAAACAACTTCTTCCGGTATACAATCGGCCGATGATTTATTACCCACTCAATACACTGCTAAAAGCAGGGATTAAGGATATCCTCATTATTATAGCGCCAGAACATGCAGGAAATTACCTAAACCTCCTTGGCTCCGGGAAAGAATTCGACGCACGATTTACATACGAGATCCAGGACGAACCCAAAGGATTGGCTGAAGCATTTATCATTGGTGAGTCATTTCTAGACAATGAAAACGTCACAATGATTCTCGGAGACAATATATTCGCAGATGATTTTTCTGAAGAAATCAAAAATTTTGAAAAAGGCGGACGGGTTTTTGCAAAAAAGGTACCAGATCCCGAACGGTTTGGTGTAGTGGAGTTTGATAACGACATGAAAGCAGTTTCTATCGTCGAAAAACCAAAAAACCCCAAAAGCAATTACGCGATCCCAGGACTTTACATTTTCGATGGACGCGTGTCTGAATTTGCCAAAAGTGTAGAACCTAGCGCACGTGGAGAGATAGAAATCACTGAAATACAGCAGAAATACCTAGACCGTGGCGAGCTCGACGTTCGCACATTTGAAAACGAATGGATCGATGCTGGCACCTTTGAATCGCTGCATGAAGCAAGTATTCTCGTCAAGAATAAACTTGACGAAAAGATGATTATATGATATAAATAAGTAATGATTATTAGCTCATAATAATATTTTAGATATGGAAAAAAAGATCAAGAAAGCCATTTTACCTGTAGCAGGGTTTGGAACTCGTTTTTTACCTGCAACAAAAAGTTGCCCAAAAGAAATGCTACCAATCGTTGATAAGCCAGTGATTCAATATCTTGTAGAAGAGGCGGTTGAAAGTGGCATAGAAGAAATTATTTTTGTGACCGGAAGAGGGAAACGCGCCATCGAAGACCATTTCGATGTAGCATATGAATTAGAAAAAACGCTTGTTGAAAAAGGTAAGACAGAAATTCTTAAGGAAGTAGAGCAAATTGCAAAGCTTGCAAAGTTTACATATGTTCGTCAATCATTACCACTTGGAGACGGACATGCACTTTTACAGGCAGCGCACATTGCAAATGATGAGCCTGTACTCGTCTTATTTGGAGACTGTATCTACGACTCAAATACACCAGCATCAAAACAATTAATTGATGCCTATGAAAAATTTGGTACAAGTATTATCGGCACAGCAACTGTAGAGGACAAAGAATTACCACAGTTTGGAGTCATCGAAGGTGATCACGTAGATGGTGAATCACTAAAAATGACGCGTATGATAGAAAAACCAGCACCTGAGGATATTGATTCTATCGAATCTCGTCAAGTTGCAGTTGGTAAATATATCGTAACGCCTGAGATCATGAAAATTCTCAGTACAATGACAGATGGCGCTTCAGGGGAAATCAGATTAGCCGATGCGTTTGAGATTGCACTTGCAGATAACGGAGAAATTCACTCTCTTCCATTAGAGGGTACATGGCTTGACACGGGCGATAAATTCAATTTTCTCAGAGCTACAATCCACTTGGGATTGAAGCATCCACAACTTGCAGATAAACTAAAAGAGCATCTCAAATCACTTGACCTCTAAAAGAAAGCAAAAAAGTCCCCCAAAAGGGGATTTTTTTTATGGGAGAAGAATAAGTATTTGACAAAATAATAATTAAATGATATTATGCATATAAGTATAGAGAGGAGAAATAGAGTGAAAAAAAATTCGAAAGTAATCGAGTGGACGTCAGAAGTTGACGATGAAAATGATGAGACGCAGAAATTTGATCAGACATTGAAAATTGATAACGAAATATTGGATTGTGAGCAAACGTTAAAAATCGACGACCGTATGACCAATGAAGCTGCAATGCTTGCCAGAGCATGCAAAAAAGCGTTACTACTTTTCGATGACAACAATTTATTTATCGTAAAATAAAAAAGTACATAACGATTAGTCGAGTAGATCCATGGTGATCAGCTCGATTTTTTTATCATTTGCATGAAGTAAATTTTTTAGATACTCTAAGGGTACCTTGCAAATAATATCAAATATATGAAAGTACTTCTGAAGATCGATGTAAAAAAACTCGGCAAAAAAGGTGAGATTGTCGACGTAGCTGATGGATATGCGACAAGCGCGCTTTTACCCTCAGGGAAAGCAGAGGTAGCCTCACCATCTGCAATCGTTCAAGCAGCAAAAGCTACAGAGACCAAAAAACATGATGCTAAAAAAAACGAACAAGAAGCATATCGCATTGCAAAAAAACTGCAAGATCAGACAGTGACTTGTAAAGGGAAATCTGATGGTGCAAAACTCTTTGGCTCAATTGGCGCACAAGAAGTTGCATTGGAGCTTAAGAGACAGTATAATGAAGCTATAGAAGAAAAAAGTATTCTTCTCGAACATCCGATTAAGGATCTTGGAGAAAGTCGAATAAAGATCAACCTCGGATACGGTGCAACAACACAGATTGCAGTAAATGTCGTAGCACTATAAAAAGAGCACAATATACTTATTGTTTTTTGGCATAGAAAACAGAGAGTCTAACAGATCATAGAGACATAGGGGAGTCACTTGTTTTAGTGACTTTTTAATTTGCCACAAAGAAGATGTGGTTACAAGGGGTGTAAAAAAATAACACACTAAGCATCATTCATGCAAAAAAAGAAAAAGAATAAAAAAAGCACTGCAAATAAAAAATATATTTTTGTCGTTGGTGGTGTGATGAGCGGCGTTGGAAAGGGAGTAACAACCTCATCGATAGCGCGCATAATGCAGTCACGCGGACTTCGCGTCACTGCGATAAAGGTAGATCCATATATAAATGTCGACGCAGGAACGATGAATCCCACGGAGCATGGAGAATGTTTCGTCCTCGGGGATGGTGATGAAACTGACCAAGATATGGGTAATTATGAACGATTTCTCGATACAAATCTGTCACGGATGAACTACATGACAACTGGACGCGTCTATCAGAGCGTAATTGAAAAAGAGCGAAATCTCGAATACGAAGGAAAGTGTGTCCAAGTAGTTCCACATATCCCTCGAGAAATCATCGCACGTATTGAAAAAGCTGCAGATGCTGCGAATGCAGAAGTAACGGTAATTGAAGTAGGTGGAACAGTTGGAGAGTATGAAAACATACTCTTTCTTGAAGCAGCGCGTATGATGAAACAAAAAGCACCTGAAGATGTGATGACAGTCCTCGTAAGCTATGTCCCAATGCCACATAAAATCGGTGAGATGAAGACAAAGCCAACGCAACACGCATCGCGTACCCTCAACAGCGCTGGTCTGCAAGCAGACGTGATCGTCGCACGGTCGGAAGTACCAATGGATGTCGTACGCAAAGAAAAAATTGCACAATTCTGTTCCGTCGCGTCTGAGCGTGTGATTAGTGCACCAGACGTAGAGAGTATTTATCACGTACCACTGAACTTCGAGAAAGACAATCTCAGTGATAACATCCTAAGCATCCTCGGACTAAAAGCTCGTGGACGTGACATGAAAGCATGGGAAAGCTTTACAAAAAAAGTAGAAACAGCCAAAAAAAGTGTAAAAATCGCTATCGTAGGAAAATACTTTGCGACAGGTGATTTTGTACTTTCCGATGCCTATATTAGTGTCATCGAAGCAATTAAGCATGCAGCTTACGAAAAAGGACTCCGTCCAGAAATTAGTTGGATTGATAGTGCAGTATATGAAAAAAACAAAAGAAAGCTGCAAGAACTCAAGAAATTTAATGGTGTCGTCGTGCCAGGTGGTTTCGGTACACGAGGAATTGAAGGTAAGATACTCGTTGCGATGTATTGTCGAGAGAAAAAGATCCCATACTTTGGACTGTGTTATGGGATGCAAATTGCAGTTGTAGAGTATGCGCGCAATGTACTCAAGCTCAAAGACGCGCATACAGTAGAAATGAAAGCAAAGCCAACGCACAGAATAATTGATATCATGCCAGAGCAAAGAGAGACAATTGCAGACGGTAATTATGGCGGATCAATGCGCTTAGGAAACTACGAAGCTGTACTCACAAAAGACTCACTAGCACAAAAAGCATACAAGTCAAAAAAAATCACGGAAAGGCACAGGCATCGTTATGAGGTAAATCCTGATTACGTGGAGCAACTGAAAAAAGCGGGATTGCACTTCTCAGGACAATCACCAGACAAAAAGTTGATGGAAATACTAGAGCTTTCACAAAAAGAACATCCATTTTACGTCGGCACACAGTTTCATCCAGAACTTTTATCACGACCACTTTCTCCGCACCCATTATTTCTATCATTTATGAATGTCTTAAAGAAAATGAAAAAGTAGTATAAATCTGATATCGCTAAATAAAAATGTAAAGAGCACTTTACGAAAAAAGAAGAGTTATGATATACTACTCGTACGTAAATGATCTCTTAATCTAATAAGAAATATGGCAGAGAAAGCAAAAAAAGTCGCTAGTCGCGCAAAGAGTACACCAGAAACACATTATAAGAAAAAAAGAAGTTTTCCTCTGTGGCTGGTGATTTTACCACTTCTTGCAATCGGTGCATTTGTTGTAGCAAAAAAAATGGGTACCGAAGGGGGAGGAAAAAGTGCCAGCAGTCTAAAGATGGTTGAAGAAGTTGATGCTGATGATGTAGATCAGTGGAGTTACGCAAATGGCTACGCAATTGGTAAAGATATTCAATTAACAACAGAAAACCTCCCTGAAGGACAGGAGATTAACAAGGATGTTATTGCGCAAGCAATCAACGACGTTCTTAGTGAAAATGAAACAAAACTATCCGAAGAGCAAGTACAAGAAATTTATCAAAAAAGACAAGAAGCTGCACAGGCTGAATTTGCAGTAGCTGCTGAAGAAAATAAAAAAGTTGGCGAAGAGTACATCAAAACATACAAAAGTGAAAGTGGGGTAAAGTCAACACCAGCTGGTGTTGCATACAAAGTACTAGAAAGTGGTGATGCAAGTGGGGAAAAAGTAGGAAAAAATGTTGCGTCAGTTCTCTACACAGGTAAACGAACCACAGGAGAAATTTTTGACAGCACCGCTGATAAGGGTGAAAATCCAATTCTATTTGCAAGCAGTAATGTCGTAAAAGGAATGGGTGAGCTATTAGAATCAATGCGCCCAGGCGATAAGTATGAAATGGTAATACCAAGTGATTTGGCATATGGTCCAAATGGTAAAGGTCCAATTGGTCCAAACGAGACAATTATATTTGAGTTAGAGATTGTAGAGATCATGAAAGAAAAAGTAAATCAGCAAGCTCAAATAGCTCCACCTACGGAACAGGCACCAGAAGAAGTAGAGCAAACAGAACAAGCTGGCGAGTCAAATGAGGTCTCTGATGAAGAATTAGATGGTGAAACACCAGAGGAGGAGTAATCTGATCGTCATAAAAGAAAAACAAAAAACCACCTTTTAGGTGGTTTTTTAAATTATGAGAACTGCCTCCTTTAGTGTAATGTGAGGTACAAACACGCCTTTCTCTTTAAGGCGTACTGACTACGTCGTCAGAAAAAGGATAGGACTTACGTACTTAAATATAATTTTAGGCAAAATCTAGGCTTTTCATGAGCCATAGTCTACCTATGGTGAGTGAAAAACGGAGATTTTAACGACAAAGTGCACCAAGTGCGTAAG
>CALIRC010000017.1 GCA_938044295.1 Minisyncoccota bacterium | reverse complement strand
GGAGATGAGGTGATTGGAGAGGTGTTTTTGGCTTCCAATCATCGTGATGGTAAGAGTCATTTTAGCAATGGGCAGGATTTTGATAGTGCAATTGATTCTGATCCAAGTATATTTGGTGCAGCTGTTGGTACGAAGAAGTCTTTTCCTATTCTTCTTAAAATTCTCAGTGCTGCACAACCGCTTTCTATTCAGACGCACTATAAAAATAAGATTGAAGCCTGGGTTACTCTTAGTGAGGGTGAGATTTTTTATGGTTTAACACCTAAAGGCGCTCAAGCAGTGCGTACTCAAGATGGGCGTGATGCGTTTTTTGACGTGCTTTCACATAGTGACGATAAGGCAGAGCTTGCGGAGTATTTTAATTTGATTGCGTATAAACCTGACGAAGCGTATGTTGTTCATGCTGGGATGGCACATGCACTTCTCTCTGGTACGGTGTATGAGCCACAAAAAAATGCGAACCTCACGATGCGTGCAGGGGATTGGGGTCGCAACCTTTCCAATCGCCCACTGCATAAGGAAGATTTTTTTGCGTCGCTTTATCCATTTGCGACAGAGCCTGTATCTATCCCAAAGATGTATAAAATGCAAGAAGAAGGTGCGCATCATGCATGTCGGTTTGTACTCAAAGATGTTGCGCTTGATGAAATCATACTTGACGGTGGTTCACGTACCATCGAGACTTTTGATGATCGTTTTTTTATTGCATTTGTGATGGATGGTGAGATCAATCTTGCAAATAATGGTGAAGAAGAGACTTTTGAAAAAGGGCGTGCGTTTGTGATGTGTGCAACGCCAGGGCAGTGGACTTTTACAGGGAAAGGACGTGTTTTTCTCACGTATGTACCACACCTCCTCAAAGGGATTATTGAGCCTCTTCATGAACATGGGTATTCTTATGATGAAATTGCTCGTATTGGTGGAAGTGTTCTCAAAGAAAATGATGTGTATATCCAGATGAAAGAAGTTGGTTTAGTGTAGTAAGACTAAAGATTTGTCATAAGGCTAAAAATGTTTTTTTAGTCTTAATGGCATATTTTTTGTATGCTTTTTTTATTTTGTTGTTTAACATTTATATAGAGAAAATACTAGTGACTAATTCAGATAAAGTTTTCATAACAGATGTGGACGGTTGTGTTTTCTATAGCCAAGGTATGGAGGGGTATAGATCATTTGTACGTTTTGCTTTTCAACTTGGTATTGCAATTAGTTTGTGTTCGTTGCGCTCACAAAAATCGATGCACGAATTTTTGGGAGAAATTGACTCCCTCTATCCGC
The DNA here is from genome assembly GCA_938044295.1 of Minisyncoccota bacterium. Taxonomy (GTDB): domain Bacteria; phylum Patescibacteriota; class Minisyncoccia; order Moranbacterales; genus JAHDCW01. The sequence goes on along the minus strand of CALIRC010000017.1, from coordinate 6,411 downwards.
GAAACCGTGATGAGAGTCGTATTCCGTCTATGGCAGAAGCTGGCGCTTTTTATAAGCGATCATCTGCTGCAGATTGGATAGTGCATCCACATTTACAATCTCTGGAGGGTTTTTTAGACTACTCGGCACATTTGCAAATACAAATAAGAGGTTTGCCCCATGTCGATTCTATGTCCGATTATGGAGCGTGCCCCATCTTTAGTAGAAGTGATGGTTTTACCCCTGATGATTGCATCAAAGCGTGCACCGCGCTTGATACAAGGAACTATTATCGTTATTTATATTCGAAAAAGGCAGTGTGTATGCTACCGCAATCGATTAGTAAATTGGCGTCAATCAGGATGCACTGTGACAATTTGAAAATTGGATTAGAATCAGTAATTTACATAGGGGATGGTGGTCCCTGTGATGTCGATGTCCTGAAGAATGTTGGCTATCCGGCGTGTCCTCAAAACGCAACAGATACAGTGAAGAGGATTGTGCATGAGCGAGGTGGCTGTGTCGCTTCCTCATCAGGATCTCAGGGTGTTATGGAAATTCTCGAAGAAGTCTATATGTAATGATTGTTTGATTCCCTGCTAAATATTTAGCAGGGATCTTTTTTTTTGGTTTACTGCTTGTGGTAGAATAAGGGGCATGCGAAACTATTTGTGGCCTATACTTCTCATTTGTGTTTTTCTCTCTGGTTTTTTGGGTTTTGTCAGTGCATTTCTCGTCTATCGCGATACTGATCGTTTTGCTGTGGAGCATTTTGTACGCATTCCACAGGAAGAGAAGGAAATGCGAGAGCCTGAGGAGGTTCTAGAAACTGCAGAATCTGTCGTGAAGACAGTTGAGTTTTTTGCGGAAGATGCTCATCAGCAGCGAATGCTTGAGGAGCTTCAGTCTGTTCACGAATGGGCGGATGGTCATCGTATCTTTATCAGTGAAACTGGTATTCCACACAATGATAATAGTGAGCGTTATAGGGCACTCATGTCACTTTTTTTTGAAACTGTGGACACCCTTTCATTTGACGTAACAACGTGGTCTACTGGTCCTTTGTGGGGTGATTATCCAATTGTACCGCATGACCCTACTACACTTGAAGATAATTCGATTTCAGCACCTTTTAATGCTTCGCGTACGACTGATTTGTACTTTCGTGGAGTCAATCTTGCTGGCGCGGAGTTTGGTCTCAAGCCTGATGCGGATGGAGAGATCGGCATTGTTGGTGGAGATTATACGTATTTTGCTGGTGATCCGATTTGGCAGAGTATTCGAGATAAAGGCTATACTCACGTTCGTTTTCCTTTTCGATTGGAGCGACTTTTTGATTCCTCTACTGGTGCATTTCGCGAAGATGATCGTGTAGCATTTATAGAAGCTTTAGATTCTGCGCGCGCAGCTGGCATTAAGGTGATTGTGGATCCGCATAATTATGGTGCACTGCAAGTGAATGGTCAAAAACAAATACTGGGTGATGAGGTTTTTACGGTGTCGCTTTACAATGAAATGATGGCGCAGGTTGTTTCACTTGTAGAGCCTTATGATGATACTGTTGTGATGATTGGACTTATGAATGAGCCAAAAAATCTTCTTGCGCGCGACTGGGAGATTTATGCGCAGTCTGCAGTTGATCATCTGCGAGATATTGGCTGGACGGGACTTATTGAAGTGCCGACTGGAGAGTGGCAAGGAGCCAAGGATGTTGCAGATCTTCACCGTCGTCCATGGATTTCAGATCCAGCAGAAAATTTTGTGTATGGTGTGCATCAGTATTTTGACTATGAATCCACTGGTTTTTATGCGGATTCATATGGTTCTGATGAGGAGAAAATTGGTATAAAATATAAACCGCGCGGTGTGAAATTTCGTGTTCGTGCGAATTGAGATGGCATAAGATCCTGTTTAGGATCTTTTCTTTCGCTAAAAATGGAAAAATTCGCCTGAAAAAAAGATCGTAGATAGACTCTAAGAAGAGCAGAGTGCTGTTAAAATGTTTTGTTGAAGATGATTTTCTGACTTTTGGATGTTTTTTGCTGTGCTATTATTTAGTATTCCTTTCTCATTTTAATGTGTTAGTATAGTGATGTATGAAACAGAGAAATGAAATATTGTTGACAAGTGGTTTCTTGGTGATTGCACTGGGTTTTGTTGCTGTTTTGTGGTGGGGTCGCACAGCATATCCTGATCTGGAAGAATTTACATATGATGATGGCATGATTCGAGCAGAGTCAGATGTTTTTGCTGGTGATGTCGGTGCGGTGACAGCGCCGACTGAAGGTGCATCGACTAAGACACTAGAGTCACTTCGACGGAACCTCTTTTCCGCTTTTGGAGAACAATCTGATACTACAGTGAAGCCAATTGCTGTGCAAACTTCTGAAGAAATTAGTGTGACGATTGCACATGCCTCACCTTCAGATGTTCCAGAAGGATTTACATTTGAGACGTATGTTTCTGAGCTTCGGAAGATTGAGGAGGAGAAAAAGGCTGCTGAAAAAGAAAAGCAACGTAAAAACGAGGATGAAGAAGTGTCTGGCGGTGACGCTGTTCTAGCGTCGGAAGATGACACTCAAAAAGAGATTGTGAGAGTTGATATCGGCGTTGGACTGAAAAAACCATATTATCCACGTGAGGATGAAAATGACATGGCGAATCAACAAGCGCGGAGTGCGTTGGTGAAAAACGTGCAACGTAATAATTCGTTTGGTCAAATTATGCGTTCTCAAAAAAAATCAATTTCGCTCATAACGATTACTGCGGAAGATGCGCATCAACAGCGTATGCTTGAGGAGCTTCAAGCTCTTCAACTATGGGCAGGAGATCATGAAATTATCATCAGTGAGATTGGAATTACAAATGACGATGATAATTATATTCGATTGGCGGATAAGTTTTTTGAGGCAGTCAATCCAATGGGCTTTCATACTACGGCATGGGCTGTAGGCGATTGGTGGGGTGGATATGGCGGTTCTCTTTCTGAGAATTCACAGATTTCTGGAGATGGTGTTTCAGGGCCTTTTGTGCGCAACCCTTCTACTGATCGTTATGTTCGTGGTCTTAATTTGGCTGGTGGAGAATTTGGTATGGATCCTGACGCAAATGGCGATGTCGGACAATTGAATCAAAACTATACATATCATATAGGTTCTGGTTTGTGGCGTGGAATGAAAGATCGGGGTTTTACACTTGCTCGTTTTCCTTTTCGTCTTGAACGATTATTTAATGATGATGGTTCGTTTGATGATGCGAATAAACGCGCACTGGAACAAGCGATTGACAATGCACGGCAAGCGAAGATGAAGATTCTTTTGGATCCACATAATTATGGAGCGATACAGATCGATGGTTCGATGCAGGTTCTGGGTGGTCGTGTTTTTACGGAGTCACTTTACCATACAATGCTTGTAAATTTGGCGCGTCTTGCGGAAGATCATGATGATGTGATCGATATGATTGGACTGATGAATGAACCAAAGCACATAGAATCTCGTGAATGGGAAAGGATTACGCAAAGGGCAGTGAATGCACTGCGTAAAGCTCGTTATAATGGAATTATTGAGGTACCAACAGCGAATTGGCAGGGTATACAGGATGTACCACGACTGCATCCAGATGGTCCATGGATTAAAGACCCTCAGAAAAACTTTTACTATGGTGTGCACCAGTATTTTGATGAAAACCATAGTGGACACTATCTAAGACCATACGGGGAAGATGAATCACGTTTGCGAGAGCGTTACACTCCTGGAGGTGTGACTGTGCGTGGAGTGCAGTAAAATGTACGTGCTTTATAGACATTTTTTTCAATTTTGCTATAGTGAATTGGTCAATGTTCTTTTTTGAGGAAATGAGAAAATGCCGTTTTTTAGTTTGCGTGATGTGACGACTGATTGGGTTGATGCTTTGATCGAGGATGGCTACAATGTTTTTCCATGGACTGGACATGATTGTGTGCGTCAAATTTGTGATGAATTTCGTATTTTTGCTGAGAGTCCATGTTCTTTTAGACGACACTTTTTGATGAATTTTGCAGCTCGTAGTGGAGATGCGCCTGACGTTGGTTTACAAGATCAACTCATGCAAAATGACTCGCGTAAAGACAAAAAACAGATGTTCCATTATACGCCAGTGTATGGTCGTCAAATTTTGGAAGATCTTGAAATTTCTGAAAACGATGAGCGAGTAGCTTTTTTTAAAACAGGGGCGCTCCTTCATAATGCGTTGGAAGTGCTTAGTACAGAGATCGTTTGTTCTGTGGGTGATAGGATGCAGTGTACGGAGCAATTTGCTCCGCTCTTTCGTGCAACGCCTTTACAACAGAGAAATAAACTGCGACTTTTGCGATATCTGGATGCGTCATCTTCTGAGGCGGGACGTGTACACAGTGATCGCAGTTTCTTGACCTTTCATTTGTTTAGCAGCGGTCCTCTGCAGGTTATGCAGTCGGACGGTAGTGCTTTCGTTTATCACTCAAGCCCTGAATATATTTTGGTTTTTTTTGGAGATAAGGCTGCTCTCCTTACGGGTGGTGATGGAGAGAATTTGGTCGCAAATCATGAGGCAAAGGTCATTCGTCCTGGACTTTTGCGTACGGTGGCGCATCAACCACTCAATGATTGTGATGCACTAAATAGGCAAGCAGTAATATTTTTCTTCAATCCGTACGTTCCAAATTTTGAGTATAAGTTTTACCAATAAAAAATCTTATTCAAAAACCCATGAAGTAATTTCATGGGTTTTTTACTGTGTGGTGCATGATTATATCACTTAGCGTCCGATACCTTTGTACATTACACCACTTTTTTCGATTGTATTTTTGTCAAGACAGTTTTTTCCGTCGATGAGGATTTTGATGTTGTGTTTTTTTAGAAGATCAAGATCCATTTGCATAAATTCGTCATGATTTGCCGTGAGGATGATCACATCTGACTTTTCCAACAATTCTGTCAGTGATTGTACATCTGATTTTTTCGGAAGATATGGATCATAGGCAATTGTTTGCGCTTCATGTTTTTTTAAACATTTGACGATTTCATAGTAGGGTGATTCACGGTCATCATCGATGTTTGGTTTAAATGATATCCCTAGGATACCGACTTTTGTTCCTTTGAGCGATTTTTCTATTGCATTTAGTCTATCTTGGAGAAGTTCGACTGTATACTCTGGCATCGAGTTATTGATGGCGCGTGATTCGCGTAGGAGCTTGTGATCAAATCCTACACTTTTGGCATGCTCGATTAAGTAATAGGGATCGACGGGAATGCAGTGTCCTCCGACACCACAGCTCGGATAGTGTGGCATAAATGCGTATGGCTTTGTGGATGCACCCTTTATGACATCGTGAATGTCGATGTCAAGGCGATCGAAAGACTTTGCAAGCTCGTTAACGAAGGCGATGTTTATATCGCGAAAACTATTTTCCATTATTTTCGTCGCTTCTGCTTCGCGGATTGATTTCATTTCATGAACTTCTCCAGTGAGGATTTTTCTGTAAAATGCAGCAGCTCTTTTGGTTCCTTCGTCTGTCATCGCACCAACAACACGATTTAAGTTTTCTGAGGTGTAACCACTGCTAAATGCTGATTTGCCCGGATCTACTCGTTCTGGGCAATGTGCGAGGTCGTAGTCTTTGCCTAACTCAAATCCTTTTTCATCAAAAATTGGTTTGATAATTGTCTCAGAGACTCCTGGATTTACGGTTGACTCTAGGATGACTAGCGCTCCTTTTTTAAGGTGATTTGCTATTGTGCTTGTTGCACTTTTTACTGGTCCTAGATTTGGATGGTAGTTGTCGTCGATTGGCGTTGGAACGCACACAAGGATAATATCAGCATTTTCAAGTACTGTTGGATCGCTCGTTGCGGGGAATGTATAGTCCGGAAAAACGGTTTCAACCCACCCATCTTCTACTGAGCTTTTCCCGTTATTTATGAGGTCAATTTTTTCTTTGCTCATGTCGAGACCAGTGACATCATACCCGTTTTTTACTGCGAGGACTGCCATAGGGAGTCCAACGTAGCCTAAGCCCATGACGACTACTTTTTCTTGTGTGCTCATGTATGCGATATAAGTGAATGAATTGCTATTAGTATACCATGATGATGTGATCAAAATAGTGATCTTACTATACTTGATCTGCGCTAAACGTCAAGAAAAATCTATATTTTTTTGATGGTGATTATATCTTTTTACTCTCTTCAATTTTTGTTGTAATATCATTTCTTAATAATGACTACACACCCAAGCCCGTACGCACACGTCTACAACACCTCCCAAAACTGCTTATGGGTCTCAATACACTGGGCAGTTTTGGAAGGTGTCTCGTATGTGAGAGGGCGCATTTTCCGCCAACCCAGAAACCTCTAATCCTCATGGTTGAGCCAAGATTTGTAGTTAAGCAGTACTGTTAAGTCCACGATTCAT
>CALIRC010000016.1 GCA_938044295.1 Minisyncoccota bacterium | reverse complement strand
ATACTTGAATCAATCATCACACAACCAGGGACAATCATCGCAAATGATATCAAGCCATACTTTCATGACCTGATTGGTACCAACGTTCGCTTGTGGAATATGCTTGAGAGTGCTAAAGAGACGATTAGTTCTTTAGAGGAAACGAATAATACGCTGCTTTCCGAGAAGATCAATAGCAAGATGAATTTTATCACGATCTTTACTGTGATTTTTATCCCGATGACGCTCTATGCAAACATTCTTGGTATCAATGTCATCACGCCTCTCGCTACACATCCATATGGTTTCATTATCCATCTGAGCGTCATGGTTGTCCTCTCTATTCTTACATATATCGTTTTCAAGCTTACAAAATTGTTGTAACAATACATTTACACTTTTTTTACCAGTATTATATCTCTTATATTTATCGCATGACTGCATTACAACTCTACAATACTCTCACAAACCAAAAAGAGATCTTTACGCCAATCAATCCTGGGAAGGTTGCGATGTACACCTGCGGCCCTACAGTATACGATTATTTGACTATCGGAAATATTCGTTCCTATATGTCTGCGGATACCTTGCATCGATACCTACTGTACAGTGGTTATGAAGTGAAGCTTATAAAAAATATTACAGATGTTGGTCATCTTACAGATGATGATGTTGCACAAGGTGACAGTGGCGAAGACAAGATGCTTAAGAAGGCACGCCTTGAGAAGAAAGATCCTTTCGAAATTGCCCGTTTCTATGAGAATGCTGCCCTAGAAGATGAGAAGGAGCTTTCTATTCTTCCGGCAACATATCATCCACGTGCTACAGAACACATTCCCCAAATGCTTCAGATGATTGAAGCGCTGATTCGTAGTGATCATGCCTATGAATCAGATGGTAATGTTTTTTTTGATGTTTCTTCCTTTGACAAATATGGTCAACTTTCGGGTAATACATTAGAAAATCTCCATGTCGGCGCACGGTTGGAGGACCCTCACACGAGTAAGCGAAATCAGTGGGACTTTGCGCTCTGGTTAAAAGCTCCAAAAGATCATCTGATGCAATGGGATAGCCCTTGGAGTCGCGGTTACCCTGGCTGGCATATTGAGTGTAGTGCAATGAGTAATGAGTACCTCGGAGATACTTTTGATATTCACACTGGAGGTGAAGACAATATTTTTCCGCACCAAGAGGCGGAAATTGCCCAGACAGAATGTTTTACAGGGAAAACGTTTGTTCATTATTGGTTTCATACTCGCCACCTTCTTATCGAAGGAGAACGAATGGGGAAATCAAAAGGTAATGCCTATATCTTATCTCACATCAAAGAAAAAGGTTTTGAGCCGCTTGACCTCCGTATGATTTATCTACTCTCACATTATCGATCGCAAATGAATTTTACATGGGAGAGCCTAGAGCAAGCCAAAAGTAACAGGAAAACACTTGAGCGTTTTTTTTCTCGTTTGAAGAATTATGTTCCTCATAGTAAGGAAGTGGCACAGATTAACGTGCCAGCTGTTAAAGAGCGATTTGAAAATGCAATGAATGATGATCTTAATACACCACAAGCTTTGTCGGAGATTTTTGCGCTTATCACGGAAGGCAACCAAAAAATGGACACAGGATACATGATTAATAAAGATGAAATTTGTTCATTTTTTTATAAAATTGCTACCGATGTTCTTGGCTTTACCTTCACATCAGATCTCGAGCACATTCCGGCAGAAATTACTACTCTTACCAAAGCACGCGAGGAAGCTCGCAAAGCGAAAGATTATGCAGAATCTGATCGATTGCGAGATGAGATAGTGGCTGCTGGCTATGCTATTGAGGATACGCCTGATGGCTACACGCTCAATAAGATATAGAACATTTATTACTAACTCAGGACTTCCTCATTTTGCACACTACCTCGTTATAAGCACTCTTTTTTCTGACGACGTACGTCAGTACGCCTTACAGAAAAAGTAGTATTTGTGCCTCACATTGCACTAAAGTGAGGAAGTCCTCTGACTATAATTCCTTTTCAATTTTGAGGTATTTTTTCCACTCGTTTTTTGCTCTGAATGTATTTTGCTCTTTGCGACTACTAAAATTTTCTTTGTCCCATTCATAGTAACAATCAAAGATAATATCATTGAGATATCTTAAAACTTGTTCCAGCGTAATTGTTTTTATTGCAATCACAGTATCTTTGTATGAGATTCTCACATGATCCGCTTTGTTATACCCTTCTATGATTTGTTGCACTGCTTTTTTTGCGTTACAACTTGTAAATACTTCATTCAGAATTGCTCTTCCTGCATCTCCTATATCAACAAATACTGAAGCTTTCATGAAAGTGTCATAGTCTATAAATAGAAATGGCGACATTTCTTCATTATGTAAGACATTTGCAACTCGCGGATCTCCGTGGATAATTTGTATGTGCATCTTAAATATTTCGAGATTCTTCCCTAAAAGTTTTTGCGTTTTACGTGAAATTTCTTGAATGTCTTTAGTGCACTTAGTCCAATCAATGCTATGCGCTTTTTCAAGAAAATATCTTTGATCATGGAATCCCTCGATTTTATAAAGAGGTTCATATTCTAGTTTTGCAAGGTCTTTGTGCAATTGTCCAAGTAATGCTCCATATTCGACAAAGTAAGAATCGCTACACTTTTCTCTCTTAAACTCCGCATGCTCTACAAAATGCATCATGCGCCAGATAGCGCCATCATGTTTTACATAGTATTCTCCTTTTTTTGTAGTTTTAAAGCTTGGACAATCCCATGTATTGTCGGAGAGGTGCTTGGTTATTATAGCTGCATCATTTGTAACATCGTGTTCAAATATTGTATTTAGTTTGTGCACGATCCATCTCCCTCCTGTTGCTTCGGTCAATAAAAAAGTATGGTTTAGCTTGCCCCCGCCAATAATTTGTACTTTGTTGATGCTTTTTACTTGAAATGCATTTAGTACTGCTTGTGGAATTAGTTCTTGCATATCTTGCATTTATAAAAAGATTTAGGTCCGACACATACATGTATCGGACCCGCATTAAAAGATCTATTCAGAGTATTCCCCTGCCAGCAAAGCTTTTATACCGTTTTTTTCGCCTTGTATTACTTCACGTAGTGCTGGATTTTTACTTATATGTGCAGCACTGATTCGTGCTAGCTTATTTGACGAGCATGCTGCGATTCTTTCAGCATCAGCCATGACTACACGCCGATTTCCCTTCTGAGGAACAATCTTATTGAGCATTCCAATTAGCTTTAAATCATCTTGCATCGAGAATGCTGATGAGGAAAGAAGATTGTACATTTCTTCTGCATACGGTTGTTGTGACCACCACCTCAAATCATTGGTCTGCTCGATACTGTAACGCATAAGGTAGACACGTAAGCGATGGAACATTGTTGTCACATTAATTTCTAGATCAGCGTGCGCATGTGAGTCATTGTAGTCCATTAGAACTCGCATATCTCCATTGGTATTTCCCTCAATGCATGTTTTACAATGTATATCTTCCAAGGGAATGTTGTGCTGAGTATTTAAAAAATACACTGCCCATTCACCACAATGCGTGATTGATAAGCCCGCATCTTTTAGCTCACTCTGCTCACAGCCACCAACTACAATTTTTACATCATGATTGTGCTTTTTTGCTCGTCGGTAGAGCTCAGCCACGGCGAACCAGCGAATTTCAGCACCAACTCCTAGTAATTTACCACTGGAATTGGTACTCCCGAGCTCACCAGATACAGTTATCTCACCATTTTTTTCAACTGGAGTGAGAAATCCAGCTAATAAATTTATAATAACTTTAGCTTTTTTCATCCTTAACGACTCCAGATGTGGTATAGTGATTTTTAACAATATAGGACTTCTCATTTTTTGAGAATTTTTTCTATCCTTTTTGTCTGATTTGAATCATATCAAAAGAGTGAAGGATGTCAATATTAACTGTAATTGTTTTGCATCGTCACTCTATGCCATTTCTTAATTATTCTATCGTTCGCTATAAAAATGGAAAAATTTTTCAGAGGAAAGATCATGGATATGCTCTTAGATTAACTGCATGATGTATTCGTTTTCTTTATTATCTTGTGCAATTGTGATAAATCCAAGCTTTGTGTAGAGTTTTATACCCGGCTTATTAGCTTTTTGGACTGCGAGTGACATAGGATTTTTTGGATGTGATTTTTTGTAGAGATCTAAAATATACGCGCTAAATGCCGTCGTGATGCGTACTCCTCTATACTTGCCATATGTTCTATATGCGCTCGTATACCACTGCCGTGATTTCTCTTTTTGTGTTACTGCTACAGTGAATTCCAAACCTTCTGGAAGCGCTTCTGGTCCATACCAGATCATGGATGCCACATCCCCTGTTTCTTCATGCACTAGTACAAACTGTATTCTGTGTTTTTTAGTATAGCGTTCCGCATAATCACCTTTGCCAAATCGTTTATAGTCCGTTGTGGATTCTTGGAGCGCCGTATCGGAGAGATCGAGTGAGTATGTTTGTATCTGCTCAACATGCTCCCTCGTTAATCCGACATAGATTCCAAATGATCCTAACTCATCGTGGAGAGCATTTGCAATTTTTTTGCTTTTATAAATTGGTAGTGGTAAATCAAGACTATCTATCTCCACCAATGTTGTGATGTCTAACATATCTTTTAGGGTAAATTTTTTGATTTAATACACACACCTAAGTCATGCACTTCTCCAGGAAGAAGCGTTCTCAAGTCTTTACTAATGTTTGCTGTCTCTATGCAGAGCATTTCTTTGTACTCTTCATCAGCAAACATGGAAAGTGCCTTGGCTTTTTCTTTCCAGGGATTCCAGAGTACTGCGCTTTTACTTCCCCTTGTTTCCAGATGAATTTCTCTCTCCCACCCCTTGTCGACAATACTTTGTTTTGTAGGCGGATTTAGAAAAATATAATCCCTTTCTTGATCAATTACAAGTTCTCCATCCCATATCTTCTCTTTTCTCTCATCAAGTGTGTCGATGTATTTGATCGTGTCAAATGATGGCACGACGATATTGCTCACATCTGAAATTGCAAAATAGGTGTGCAATGCACTCGTTATTGATATTTCGGATTCATCCGTATTTTCAAATGATAGGGCCACGTCAAGCTCTGCACCGATGGTGTAGGTTATATTTGTTCTGAAGTGTCGATTCCAAAGCAAATTTCTCGTATGAGTATAAGAAAATGTGATCACTGTTTTTTCGTCAGACTCTTTCACATCTTCCAAGGTCCAGGATATATCCCTTAGAAAGCCATGTGAGGGTGCATTTTGTTCTTGCGTCACAAAGTGACTTATCTCTGGAGGATTTGTCTCCAGAGCATTAAACCAGGGTCCGATTATAGGTATACCACCGCGTACTGGTATTCCCGATTTGTAGAATGTATCACGAGATTGCCATATTATAGGTTTTTCTCCTTTGTTGTTATAAGAAATCAGCTGTGCGCCTTGTGTGAGTATTGCTGCATCTGCATACTTGTTTTTGATTATCCATACTTCGAGATCATCTCGCGTTTCACAGGAAACAGACGTGTACTGACTGCATTGCTTTTTCGTGTCCGTCATAAAGATTATTTCAATGATTTTCCTTATCATAACATATGCGTATTTTGCACTTGTACACAAATTGCATTATCCCCGACTTACTCACTTCTCCTTGTGTAAAAAACTTCATGATCTGCGTTATAATGATCTATACATGAATTTATGGCGATTTATGTACTGTTTTTAGTATTACTATATTTATTTGTCTTATGGCGCAGAATTCTTCTTCTGAGCTCCGCATGCCCCCTCACTCTGATGAGGCTGAGCGATCTGTAATTGGTGCACTTATGCTCGACAAAGAGGCGATTTCTAAAATTGCGGACATTCTTCATGTTGGCGATTTTTACAATGAAGTAAATAATTTAATCTTTGATGCTGCACTTTCTCTTTACGAAGAAAATAATCCGATTGATGTTTTAAGTCTCTCTAGCACACTTGAAGATCGCAAAGAAATTGATCGTGTTGGAGGTGCTAGCCACCTCGCAGAACTTGTGGCAAGTGTCCCAAGTGCATCTAATATCACGTACTATGCCAAAATTGTTCAGAAAAAATCAGTTCTCAGAAAACTGATTAGTGCTGCTGCTGATATTTCTGATCTTGGCTATGATGAGGCGCGAGATATTGATGAACTCTTAGATGATGCCGAACAAAAACTCTTTGGTATCTCTCAGAAGTCGCTTAAAAAAGATTTTACTCCAATCAAAACGATTTTAGGTGAAGCTTTTGATCGATTGGACCAACTCCACAAAAATAAAGGTGAACTCCGTGGTGTTCCTACGGGATTTATTGACCTAGACAAGGTCCTTTCTGGTTTGCAAAATTCTGATCTCATTATCCTTGCTGCACGCCCTTCTGTCGGTAAAACGTCTTTTGTGTTAGATATTGCGCGGCAAGCTGCTACTACGTATAAGATTCCTGTTGGTATTTTTTCTCTTGAGATGTCCTCAGATCAACTCGTTGATCGTATGATCGCAGCAGAGGGAAATATTGATCTTTGGAAGTTGCGAACAGGTAATGTTACGGAAGCAGACTTTGCTAAAGTCAGCGAAACGATGGGCGTACTCTCTGAAGCTCCTGTTTTTATTGATGACACCTCCAGTGCAAATATTATGACGATGCGTACAATGGGTAGACGCTTGCAATCTGAACATAAGCTAGGACTTATCATCATT
>CALIRC010000015.1 GCA_938044295.1 Minisyncoccota bacterium | reverse complement strand
GTGCAAAAGTATTTGCGAGAGGTAAGTTCTCCTGATGATGTGGATATTATCATCGCACTCGGCATGGCAAAGGAGGGGTTTGATTGGCCCTACTGTGAGCATGCGCTTACGATCGGCTACAGAGGATCTTTGACAGAGATTATTCAGATTATTGGAAGGTGCACGCGCGACAGCGAAAATAAAACGCATGCTCAATTTACCAATCTCGTTGCAGAGCCTGCTGCCGATGAGTTAAATGTAAAAATATCGGTAAACAACATCTTAAAGGCGATTACTGCCAGCCTCCTCATGGAACAAGTACTTGCTCCAAATTTCGTATTCAAAACAAAAGAACATGAGGGAGATAGATCGAAGCCTGGAGAGATGAAAATCAAAGGTTTTGTCCAGCCAAAGAGTGACAAAGTCAAAAAGATTATTGAATCCGATCTCGCTGACCTTAAGGCAACAATCCTGCAAAATGAGACGATGATGAAGGCGATGCCTGGTAATGTGGATGCTGAAGTTATGAATAAGGTTCTTATCCCAAAGGTGATTCGCACACGCTATCCCGACCTTGATGAGGGTGAGATAGAAGAATTACGCCAGCAGGTTGTGGTGGATTCCGTTGTGAAGAATGGTCAGATTAAAGAGGTTGGTGACAAGAAGTTTCTCAAGATGGCTGATAAATTTGTGAATATTGACGAGCTTTCAGTTGATCTCATAGATACCATTAATCCATTCCAGAAGGCGTATGAGATACTTTCCAAGGAGGTTACGACGCAAACACTACGTGTCATACAGGATGTTATTCAAGAAACAAAAATTACCGTCACAAGTGAGGAGGCTGTTATCTTGTGGCCAAAGATTGAAGCTTTTGTACGTGAGAATGGTCGCGAGCCAGAATTGGGTGCTGCAAACCCAACAGAGCATCGTATGGCGGAGGTGATAATCTTTGTGAAAAATGAGAAGCGTAAAGATGAAAATAAGAAATAGAGATGAAAAAATACTCGACATTAGAAGAAATATTTGAAAGTGATAAGTTAGGTCTTCTTGATATTAAGTCAGTGGGAAAGACTAAGACTGAAGATGAGAGGATTATTGACAGCTTTCAAGAAATCAATGATTTCATTGAGAAGTTTGGTGTGGAGCCAAAAAAAAACCTCAAGAACATAAAAGAAATGGGCTTAGCTGCACGTCTTGATGGGCTACGAAAAAACAAAGAGAATGCCAAGAAGCTGTTGGATTTTGATGTTTATAACCTACTCACAGAGAGCGTAAAAGATCCTGAGTCTATTGATGACATATTATCTGGTGATTTGCTTGGCATATTAGATACATCAGATCTGGGAGAAAATATTAGGACTCTAAAAAATGTACCAGAAAAAAGAGAGGCTTCAGATTATGTAGCTAAGAGGAGGAAGTCTAAAGATTTTTATAAGTTTGAAGATATTTTTCACAATACTGATCGCGGCTTGAGAGATAGCACTTTGTTCTTTGAGTCATTCTATGATGCAGCTCAATTGAAAAAAGATGTTTGCTTTGTGTTAAATGGACAAGTTGCCTATGTGGCAAATATGGAAAGACTGGAGAGAGATCAACACCGAAATTATGATGGTCGAACTTTGATAATTTTTGATAATGGAACCGAATCAAACATGCTTTTTCGCTCTCTGGTGAAGTTGATGCAAGCAGATGAGTCTAGTCGAGTAATATCATCAAATAAAGATCAGCTTTTTGAGCAGGAAGAAAATGATATTGTGACTGGACACATCTACGTATTGCAATCATTAAGTAAATCTGATGAGTTAAAGCCATATAAAGATCTTCACAAAATTGGTTACTCAAAAGATGCACCGCAGAAGCGTATAGAGAATGCAGAAAATGACCCTACTTATTTGATGGGTAAAGTCCATTTGCGAGGTTCATATGAGATTCAGAATATCTCAGGGAAAAAGGTGGAGAGATTGCTGCACCGCTTTTTTACCAATGCGCGACTAAATATTGATCTCACTGATAAAAATGGAGATCGTTATACACCCAAAGAGTGGTTTGATGTTCCATTGGAAGAAATTGAGAAAGCGATAAACTTATTAGTAACTGGCGAGATAGTAAATTACACCTATGATTCTGTGGGGCAGAAAATGAATAAAATTAAGTAAGATAGCATATGGCATCAAAAACAATTAAAATTCTTTTGAAGGATTCTGAAGTGAATGGTATTCGGATTGCGCAGCTTTCGGTGAGTACTGTGGAGGTGTATGTAATCCCTCGCGATAAGTATGATTTCACTAAGACTAAGACAGAATTACAGTCACCTGCTTTGTATATGCTATTCGATGACCAGCGTACATCTGTATACATTGGTGAATGTGAAAATTTCACCAACCGTATAAAACATCATGTGGAGAACAAGGATTTTTGGCAATGGGCAGTGGTGTGTGTTGCAAAAGGTGATGGTCTAGATAAAGCAAAGGTGAAATTTATGGAATCCTATGCTGTGCAAAAAGCAATTGAAATTGGACGTTTCGAGATTTTGAATAAGACAGAGCCAACAGAAAATACACTTGATGAATTTACAAGAGAAGAGGTGTTGGATTTCTTTTCGGATTTTGATCTATTAATAAATACATTAGGTTTTAATATTTTTGAAGAAATTAAAGATGACATTCCCCTTGCAGATAATGTTGAAAAAGATAATAAAGCTATACACGATGATGAGAGAATTTTTGATACCATTATCGCTCCCTGCAAGGGAGAGGGGCGTATAAATGCATTTGTAAAAGAAAGTAGTTGGTATGCAGTACGTATCGGTAAAAAGAATATTTCAAAATTAAAGTATGTAGGTCTTTATGAGGCTGCACCAGTGAGTGCAATACGATACTATGCAAAGATTACAAAAATTGAATTATATAAGAATGTTCCAGGAAAGTATATCATTCATCATGATGGTAATATTCAAGAGCTCAAAAAACCTATCGTAATAGGATCTCACCCAGAATTAGCTCTCTTTGGACCGCGATACTATAAGCTGACGGATATAGAGTCATCATCCAGTATGGCGGAATTAACAGATAAAGCATTTGGATCAAATTACTCTCAATAAGGAAATTTTATGAAGAAAATTAACACTGAATATTACGTCTATGTATACATAGACCCCCGAAACTATGAGGAGTTTTACTATGGCAAAGGTAAGGGTGATCGCAAATACGCACATCTAAGTGATGAGAGTGATACTGAAAAAGTGAGGCGCATCAAAGCGATCCAAAAAGAAAATCTAGAACCGATCATTAAGGTAATTGCAAAAGACTTAACCGAGTCAGAGGCACTTCTCATTGAAAAGACACTGATCTGGAAGCTGGGAAAGAATCTCACAAACATAAGCTCTGGTCACTACGCAAAAAAGTTCAGACCACATGATACGATGCATAAATCCCTACCATCCTTTGATTTTCACAACGGGATCTATTATGTAAATGTTGGTGAGAGTAGAAGCAAGAATGGAGGCCGAAGGTGGGAGGAATGCCGACAGTATGGGTTCCTTGCAGCAGGACAAGGGGCTCAGTGGAGCGATCCACTGAGAGAGCTCAGCAAAGGAGATGTCGTTGTTGCTTATCTGAAAGGTCATGGATATGTGGGGATTGGGCAAGTTCTCCAAGAGGCAGTGAGGCCAACAGAATTTATGTATAAGGGCAAGGCATTGGATAGTTATATTTCACGAGACAATAGCCTCTTCAGGAACTGCGACAATGAAAAGTCAGATTATTTGGTAACCATTGGATGGAAATGCTCAGTTGAAAGAGGTGATGCCTATTGGAAAAAGAATGCCGGCCTTTTCACTGCTCAAAGAGTAAAAGTTAACTTACAAAACCAGTCAAAAACACTGGACTATGTATCAGAAAAATTCGGTATTGATTTTAAGTCATTAAAAAAATAATAATGTCACAAAAAGAGATAGCGCAATTGGAAAAAAGAGTACGTGCGCTCGAAGAGGCTAAGGAGTCAATTCGCGCGTCGTCAGGTCATAATGATCCACTGTATGATGAAACAAAGCAAATTGTAGTTGAAGCTGGAAAGGCATCAACATCATATATCCAAAGACGACTAGTGGTTGGGTATTCGAGAGCTGCACGACTCATCGATGAACTTGAAGACGATGGGATTATAGGTCCCCAAGAGGGCAGTAAGCCGCGAAAAGTTCTAGTAAGTGGAGATTCACCA
>CALIRC010000014.1 GCA_938044295.1 Minisyncoccota bacterium | reverse complement strand
CACTGCGCATCTGTGGCAGATGTCTCGCTCACGAGAGAGCACACTTAATGTAGGCTGGTTATTTGGAGATGGTATAAGTCCTCATACTAATATTCTGTATCTTGGGCATATCTTGGTAAATAATGTTCATTTTTTTTCGTGATATTTTGTGATTTAGAGTTTGTCTATAATCTTCATTTCCGTTACAATTCCCTCATTTCCTGCTGCAAAATGTACTCATCTCATCACAATATCTCGATATTATTCTTCGATCATTACATTTTTTTCTACGAAAATGATAAAATTCACGTAGAAATCGAGATTTTGACAATTTCTTAAAAAATTTCTGGTATTTTTTTGCTATTTTGTATTGTCCATCCTCCTCTTGCCAAGATTCTAGAAGTGTATTATACTTGGGGCACGTGTTATTTGAAGTCGTTGAAAGGAATTTTTTGGGCGTTTTCGCTCATGTTTTATGGCCGTAGCTAAAACAGTTTTTTGATTACGATTTTAAATGACATCTAACCAGATAAGTCTAGGCCACGGATTTACCGGGCGTTTTACGTCGATGTCACAACCTCTACCACAAGACGGTGATCATTTCGAACGCTTTCCTCAAGTGGAAAGTGGTTTTTCCAATGGCGGGATCGTAGATGTGGAACATCTTCAGATTGCAGCGAATACTGCTCATGGGCAAGTCGTGTCTGGAGAGCATGGTGCTGACCATGCTGATAGCGGGTTACATGTGGTTTTTATTCCTGATAACATCGGAAGTTTCCTTGGTTATGACTTTTCAAATACTTTACTGACTTCTGTTATTGCATCTGTTTTTTTGGTTGCTATGGCATATTTTGTTGGTAAACGTATTACATCTGACGGTGTTCCTGGAAAATTACAGATTTTTTTTGAAGGGCTTGTGGGCTACATTCATGACGAGATGGCAAAGATTTTGGGTAATGATCGTGTTACAACAATTGCTTTTCCGCTTATCATCACACTTTTTTTATATATCCTTGTGGCAAATTGGATTGAGTTTATCCCTGGTGTAGGTTCGTTTGAGGTTAAACAGGAGCTTTCTGGTGGTAAAGAAAAAATTCTTCACTTGCTACGTGGTCCAAATGCTGATTTAAATATGACGCTTGCACTTGCGATTATATCGTTTGTATTTATCGAATTTATGGGATTTCGCACGCAAGGACTTGCATATTTAAAAAACTTCTTTAATTTTTCATCGCCGATTAACTTTTTTGTAGGTTTGATTGAGCTCATCAGTGAATTGGCACGCCTTATATCGCTTTCTTTTCGTCTTTTCGGTAATATTTTTGCAGGGGAGATCATTGTGCTTTTGGCGATTACATTGCAGGCGATTGTTACAACGTGGTTTGTCGGACTTGTCAACATTGCGCAAAATCCTTTAGCTGATTTTTTCGGAGCATTATTCCCATTCCCAGTCCCTGTGATGCTTTTTGAGATGGGTGTGGGGGTATTGCAAGCTGCAGTGTTTGCGATGCTTACGCTGTTCTTTGTCAAACAAGCTACGACTGCTCATCAGCACTAGATATCATTTGTGAAAAGTTCTTAGTGAGAATTTTTCAGAGATGTTATCTCTATAAGGATGTATATGTAACATAATTAAGTAAAGTAAAACTATGGATCCACAGATATTAGCACCAGAAACATTTAAGCTCTTGGGAGCTGGTTTAGCAATTGGTTTGGGAGCGATTGGTCCGGCAATTGGTATCGGTCTTGCTGCTGCAAAGGCCTTTGAAGCGATGGGGCGAAATCCAGAAGCATCTGATAACATTCGTACAAATATGATTCTCGCGTTTGCTCTTGCAGAGGCACTTGGCATTTTTGCGTTTGTTGTATCCATCCTTCTTATTTTCGTCGTCTAGTAAAAATTCCTTGCGTGGCACATTTCTTCGTTGCTGAGAAAATATTTTTCAACACCATACGGGTGTATGGCTTATGAAAAATCTTGTCTCGCGTCTCGAACTGCACTCACGCATGAAATTTTTACAAAGCTTAACGAATAGGAGGGGTTGTGTGGTTTATCAATTTAGAATGTTTAGTGGCTAGTTACTAATTATTAGTTTCTCGTTACAAACTGACATTATGGAAATTTTTGGAAAATTAGGAATTGACGGTCCAAAGTTGATCTTTCAGATCATCAATTTTTTGATTGTTTTGTATTTCTTAAACCGTTTGGTTTATAAGCCTTTGCTGGGCATTTTGGCGAAGCGCAAACAAGAAATAGCCGATACTCTTGCTAGTGCTGAGAAGGCAAAGCAGGAGGGTGAACAAGCAAAAGATCGTCTCGAAGAGGAGCTTGCGGATGCTCGTGAAAAAGCTGGTGAGATTGTTTCACGTGCTGAAAAGCAGGCAAGTGAAACACGTAAAAATGCGCAGGATGAAGCTACAGTACAAGCGCAGGAGATTGTTGCGCAAGGTAAAAAGGCTGTCGAGGCAGAGAAGGAAAACCTGATGAGCAGTGTTCAGAAAGAGATTGCAGGGCTCGTCGTGGCTGCATCGGGCAAAGTACTGGCAAAGGAAGTGGATGGAAAGCATGATGAATTTATCGAGCATGAGATCAAAAGTTAGTGGGGTTGAGATATACTGTAATATTTAATGAGTCTATGCGAAAGCTATGACTAGACATGTGAAAAAAACAGCGAAACAATATGCTATAGCTCTGTATGAGCTTTCAACAGGCACTTCCGCAGATGTGGAGAGCTATATTTCACGTCTCTCCAGTATTTTGAAAGAAGAAGGTAGCGGCTATCTCCTCCCCGGTATCTTGAAGGAATACCGCACGATCCTGACTAAGAAAAATGAACTTCCAGAAGTTGCGGTGCACAGTGCAGAGAAGTTGAATGATTCGACCGTGCGTGAAATCCTCGCTCGTCTTGATATTGATGCACAGACTACAGTCATTTCTCATATAGACAAGGAAATGATTGGTGGTGTGTTCGTCAAAAATAATAATAAGTTGTTTGATCTGTCGCTTGCTAGACGTCTTGCGCGATTGGGTCAGAGATTAAAAAGCTTATCCTAACGAAAATT